>NZ_JACARN010000018.1:0-195854 GCF_013386605.1 Pseudomonas sp. IPO3749
TCTATATTCCCCAGGCTTTCAGCTTGTTGCCGTGATAGTCGATGATGCCTCTGATGACATAGACGTCTTTTTCGCCAGACTTCCCGGTTTTCTCAAGTGCCACCCGCCATCGACCACGTCCCGTTCCGCTATCCAGTTGCGGTAGATCAACATAGGTGTAATTGCCGATTTTTTTTCGGCTGACGCGGCCTGCTTGAATATCCTGAATGATTTCTTCAACTTTGTTTTTTGCACTGATCGGCATCAGCGCCAGTTGAGCATCTGCCAGTTCATCTAATGTCACGATGTTGATCGCGGTGTCGCTGGACGCAGAGGTTTCTGGAGTGGGCGGTGTTCCAGGCTTGCGGGGTGGTTTTTCAACTTTGTGCGTGGGCACGCGTGACGGTGAAAACTCCAGCGGCGTTGAAAACTGCGGGATGTTTTTTTCAAACGTCACGATGCTGATACTGTCGACGACGTTCAGGCCCGCATTCGCTTCAGTCGCATCACCGTAAGACAAGACAATATAGGGAATACCGGATTTCTTGAATTCATCGGAAAAAGAAACGACGCCCAGGGTGTTGAGAAGCTCTGCTCGCTTTTCGATCCTGAATTGTTCCAATGCTTTTTTTATCTCTGGGGCAGACAGTAGGCGCTTCAATGCATCCTCGGGTTTTATGTTGTTATCGGATGCTATTTTTCCGAGAATTGTCCGTCGCCCTTTTTCGTCGAGGAACGCATTGAGCGTATTGTTTTTCCAAGTGGACAGCTGGAATTTCTGGTCGAATTTATTAAGGTTGTTCAGCTGTTTTTGGGTGAAGGCATAGCCTACAAATTGCGCCCCGGTGTCGTGATCGATAGCGCTGATCGATGCCCGGATGTGTTTTGAGAAGTCGTCATTTTTCCCAATCAACCGCTTTATTCTCAGGAAGAGTTTTTCCATCTCCGTGGGAGAGAGCGTCAGATAGTTGGAGAGGAGTTCGGTAGTCTTGTTCAAGTGCAGGTAGATGTTCGCGTCGAACCTAAGCTCCAACAGCGTGTTGCGTAATACTGGCGTATGGGGCACGTCGTAGTCACCCGAAACGATACGGCGAAAAGTGACCTCGTCGACCCTTAGCCGTTCGAGTGCTTGATCACGTAGCTTTTGTTTCTGCGGACCACTGAGCGTCTTGATGGCTTCTGCGTATTGTTGATATTCCGTAGAGGATGTATAGACGCCGAGTGCCCGGGTCAGATCGTCATCCAGTTGCTGTTCAGCGGTGAGTGGCCGCAGCGCGCTCAACACCGGTCCTCCTCCTCTTGTCGTGCGTTCAAAGCGAGGCTTCCAACTTTTGGCGTCGCCTGGTACTACCATAAAGTCCGTTTTAAGGCCGAGCGGGTCTTTGACATAGCGCGCGCCATCCTCGACATAGGATGGGTAGAGGTAATAGCGACCGTCATCCGCTCGCATGGCAATGAATTGGTTGTTGCGACTGTCGATAAAACTGGGCGCGCCCAGACTGCGTGACAACCTGTAATGATGCGTTTGTGCAAACGCCTCCACGTCAAACAGCGCGTCGATGCTAGTCGGTAACCGGTACTCTGCGACATTGACCCAGGCGGGGTCCAACGGTCGGATGGAGGTCTTTGCAACCTTGATACGGGTGATGCGCGCACCAGCGCGTTTACCCAGCAGCCCTGGGATACGGCGCCCCAATGTTTGCGCCCTGCCCGCACCTGCGACGACAGTGCGATGCAGTAGCGTGTGCACGGTCTTGACCATCAACAGATCGACCAGAAAGTCGGCAATTTCAACCCCGTACACAAAGGCATTCACCCCTGACTCCCATGCAATGTCCGCGTTGCTGCGCGAGCGGTAATCGGCATGCGCCAGCTGAAAGCCAAGTTGCGCTGAATACAGATAGTCCTGAAGATCGCCGGTGACGAGGCTCAAGGTATAGCGATTGGCACTGCGTGATTCGCTGAAGATTCGTGCAAGCTCTTCAGCATCTTGCGTGGCCATCCGCAGGGTGAAATAGGTGCGCCATTGCGGCTTTGCCTTGAGTGCATCCAACTCTCCGAGGCCAGTCACGAGTTCCCGGAAGGAGGCGTTATCCGGCGCATCCGGGGTGTAGAGGACACAGACTCCGCCCGGCTTTGTGTTTTTTCGCTGGATGATCAGCACGCCGTTGATGACCTGCCCCCCGCGCCCCCCCTCCAGCTCACTGCCCATCACCAACAGATGGGCCTCGATATCGAACGAGCCAACCTGAGGCCGGGTTTTCGGATCGGGAAAGTGGGTGATTGCACGTATCCAGTCAAACCCACTGCCGGGCGTCTTGAATGTGAAAAGGTCAGAAACTGCAGGGTTCAAACGGCTCTCAAGGGCCTCTTTGCGCATTTTTTCCGCACTCGCTCGCTGCCAGGCCGTGGCGAAGGCGCGACCTTCGCCGCGTTGAGAGAAAGCTGATCTGAGGTACTCGTCATATTTTTTGCCAATATCGGCCTCATGGGCCAACGCCCGTAAATCCGTATCGCTGAGTCTGCCGATTTTTTTCCCTGTGCTGTCGAATAGGTTGGCTGTGGCGGTGATCATTCTATGTACTTCATGTATCGACCACGGATCGACGTTACGCCGTGCGTAACTTGCCAATGTACGCAGATCCACCACAACCTTGGTTTTCCATTTACCCTTTGTCAGTGTCCGCCGGCTCAGAAAGAGCGGGATGTCGATGCTCGGGTCTTCGCTGATATACACCGTGTCGGCATGTTCATCACGATAACCCGTCACCTCGACGTCCATAGAAGAGGTAACGCGCAGTCTTACCAGGCTGTCGTAGGGGGACAGTTCAACATTGGCATATTCGGGTTTTTGTCGTTTCAGTACCCTGCTGACTTCGTCCTCTGAAAAAGAGGTCAATGGCAAAGTCTTCTCAAGCAGCGGCATGAGCGTGTCATAGCTTGCAACCATTGCTGCTTCATGTTGCCGATACTGGGACTGATCCTGCGAGCTGGCAGCCTTCAACCAATCCGGTTCGTGCGGCTTGACCAACAGCAGGTTGCGGGCTGCAAGGGCTGTGGATGCATCCAATCGCGGTGCCAGGTGTGCGGCGTAGTCAAGTTCGCCGGCCAACGGTAACGTCGGCTTGCGCAGGAGTGCCCGGGTATTGAAGTATTGTCGCACTCGCAACGAGCGAACGCTGTCGGCAATGACATCGGCTTCAATCACCGGCGGATCGGCTGCCAGCCTGGGTACACCGCTCAATGTTTCGAGCGCTGCTACCGGCAGGGAAGCGGCAAGCAGCGTGCGTGCCGATTCGTTCTCACGAAGCCGGGTCTCCACACACTCATTCAACTGTCTCAGATTGTCATATTCTTCAAACCCTGCGCCTGGCGTGTAAAGCAAAACGCTACCCGTTGTCGGCGTTGCCACGGTGCTGCTCAGGATGAACGCACTGGCGAATTCACTGCCGTCCGCCAGCGTCAGACGGAACACGCCAGGCCTTAGTTCGGGGACGAAAGCCAATTCCCGTGCTTCTGCGCTCGGGTATTTCAATACAGTGTCTGCCAGCGTTCGCCCTTCGGCTGACAGCGTGCCGTCCACTGTGCGTAATGCCAATTGATGGGCCAGCACTTGCCGTTGTATTGCAATCAGGCGCTCCTCGGTGTCGGGTTGAGCGTCTTTTTTAGCCCTCCAGAACTCGTTGAGTTTTACCGTAAAGGCAATTTCCAATGCGCTGGCCAGTGTCGTTATAGGCATACCCGCAGACAGGCGTTTGCCTGCTTCCAGTGTATGGGCCTCCCGATAGAAGGCGCCAGTCTCTTCGATGAGGTACGTATTGGCGTCCGGCGTGCGCAAATGGATAAGCAGCGATCCCAGCGGTTCGCTGCTCAGCAGTTGTGATTGCCCCTGCTCGGCTTCACGGTAACGCGTATAAAAAATTCGATTCGGATTGATCGGCCGGTTCAGCTCGGGAAACATAGCGGCCAGTTGAATCTGGTACACCGTCTCCAGGCTTGGTTGCTGCAGCAGCAGTTCGTCGGTTTGGGCATTGAGGCGGCCCAGTTCGCGAATAAGGTGCGCCTGTTGTTCGTCAGGGTTCTGGTTAGCTGGCGGCTCGACAGGCAAGGTCACTGGCCGTAAAGGATCATGTGCCAGGCGGCGGGCTTGGAGCTGCTTCGGATCGTCATTCGGCGATGTTTGAGTGGGCATGAGCATGTAGTACTCGTATAAGAGGCGTTGTGTGCTGCTACACAGCAAGCCCGGATGAGGGGGAACTCCAAGTCTAGGGTTGGCTGCGAGACACTTTGCGGTGCATGTGTGTGTGGGTTGAAAGCGTTCAAACGGCGCGCTGGAGGGCTTCCCGTTCAGTTGATTGCGGCTGATGTGCATGGGATCCTTGGTGACTTTTTCCAGGCGTAGATGTCATGTCCACCACAATCCGTATTGCCGCTGCCCTTTTGATCGGTAGCGATGGCCAGACTTTGCTGGTGCGCAAGCGCGGCACCCAGGCCTTCATGCAACCCGGCGGCAAGATTGACGCTGGCGAGCAGCCTGCCGAGGCCTTGGCCCGTGAGCTGCACGAAGAGCTGAACCTGCTTATCGAGCCAAGCGCTGCGGTCTATCTGGGGAAGTTTTCCGCACCTGCGGTCAACGAGCCGGGTTTCACCGTGGAAGCCGAGCTGTTCCAGGTGCAGATCGATGTGGCGGTCACGCCAGCTGCCGAGATTGAAGAAGTGCGCTGGATCGACCCGGCCGGTGACGGCGGCCTTCAATTGGCCCCGTTGACGCGGGACCTGATCCTGCCGTTTTACCGTGCCTCGCTGACGGCATGATCATTCGCCCGCTGGTGGTCAGCGATGCCGAGGCGTATCGGGCGTTGATGTTGGAAGCCTATGGCGTCTATCCCCAGGCGTTCACCTCCAGCGTGGCGGAGCGCGCAGCCATGCCGCTGAGTTGGTGGGAAAAACGCTTGAGCAGTCCGTTGGATTGCTTGCTCGGTGCGTTTGCCGGGGATGAACTGGCCGGCATTGTCGGCCTGGCGTTTGAGCCGCGCGAGAAGGCGCGGCACAAGGTGACCTTGTTCGGCATGTACGTGAATGCAGGCCACCAACAACAAGGCTTGGGCCGGAAACTGGTGGAAGCGGCACTGGATGAAGCGCGCAAACAGCCGCGCCTCAAAGTGATCCAGCTGACGGTCACCGCCGGCAATGACGCCGCCTTCGCCCTGTACCAACGCTGCGGCTTCATCCAATACGGCCTGGAGCCGCTGGCGGTGCGGGTCGGTGTGGATTATTTCGACAAGATCCACATGTGGCGCGAGCTGACGCGCTAGCGCACTGCGCTGACCCCATCCAGGGTGGAAAACGACGTGTCCTTGGCCGTCAGCAGGAAGTCGCGCATGTAGGGCGCATCCAGCATGTCCGCACGAATCCCGGCATACAGCGTGGCAAACAAACCTTTTTCACCCAGGCGCTTGGCCTTCACGTAGCCACGCGAGCTGTACTCATGCAGCGCCCAATGGGGCATGCCGCACACGCCACGGCCGCTGGCCACCAGCTGCATCATCATCACCGACAGCTCGGACGTACGCACCTGCGCCGGTTCCACATCGGCGGGTTCGAGGAAGCGGGTGAAGATATCCAGGCGGTCGCGTTCCACCGGGTAGGTGATCAGGGTTTCGGTCAACAGGTCTTCGGGCACGATGTACGCCTTGGTTGCCAGCGCATGCTGGTTGGCGACGGCGAGCATGGCTTCGTAGGTGAACAGCGGCACGTAGGTGATGCCTGGCAGTTCCAGCGGGTCGGAGGTCACCACCAGGTCCAGGTCACCACGGGCCAGCGCCGGCAGCGGCGCGAAGGCGAAGCCGGAGGCCAGGTCCAGCTCGACCTCCGGCCAGGCATCGCGGAACTGGTCGATGGTCGGCATCAGCCACTGGAAGCAGCTGTGGCATTCGATTGCCATGTGCAGGCGTCCGGCGGTGCCGCCTGCCAGTCGCGCTATGTCACGCTCGGCGCCGCGCAGCAGCGGCAGGGTGGCGTCGGCCAGTTGCAGCAGGCGCAGGCCGGCGCTGGTGAAGCGCAGCGGCTTGGTTTTGCGCACGAACAGCGGCATGCCCAGGCGCTCTTCCAACTCTTTGAACTGGTGCGACAGCGCCGACTGCGTCAGGTACAGGCGTTCGGCGGCTTCCACCAGGCTGTCGGCCTCGCGTAACGCGTGCAGGGTCTTGAGGTGACGGATCTCGAGCACGGGCTCTCCATGAATATAATTTGTGACGAATTCGAATGGCGTGAGTTTGTCTCATGTTGGCCTGCCTGTCGATAAGCAGGTCGACAATGACCGCTGGGCACTCTTCATCAAACTGTCACGCAACTGTGGCAGCGCGCTTGAACAAACTTCATCAGACTCGCGCTCTACTGGGGTTCTGCGTTTCGGTGTTTTTCATGCGCGTGTTGCTTTTACTGGCCGCTCTATTGTTCGGCCTGCCGTCTTTTGCGGCTTCTCGATGTGACGTCAATGTCCCGACCCAAACGGTCGACCTGGCTCAGGTGAGCATCGCCTACCAGAGCATCGGCCGTGCGTCCGACCCGGCGTTGCTGCTGGTGATGGGCCTGGGCGGGCAGTTGATCCACTGGCCGGATGAAGTGGTGGTCGCCCTGTGCCAACAGGGTTTTCGGGTGATCCGCTACGACAACCGTGATGTCGGCCTGTCCACCTGGCGCCAGGCACCGGCCAACGCCAACCTGACCTTTGAAGTGCTGCGCTACAAGCTCGGCCTGCCGGTGGCGGCGCCTTACACGCTGACCGACATGGCTGATGACGCCGTCGGCTTGATGGACGCGTTGCAGATCCAGCAATTCCACGTGCTCGGCGCGAGCATGGGCGGCATGATCGCCCAGCACCTGGCGGCCATGGCGCCGCAGCGGGTCGAGAGCCTCACGCTGATCATGACCAGCTCCGGTGCCGAAGGCTTGCCGGCGCCGAATGCGGCGTTGGTGCAACTGCTGTCACGGCGCAGCGCGCCGAGCCGTGAAGTGGCGCTGGAGCAGCAGGCCGATCTGCTGGCGGCCCTGGGCAGCCCGAACGTGACGGATGACCGCCAGGCGCTGTTGCACCAGGCGGCGCTGTCCTACGACCGCGCCTTCAACCCGGACGGCGTGAAGCGCCAGATCATGGCGATCCTTGCCGAACCCAGCCGCGTACCGTTGCTCAACCAACTGCGCGTACCGACCCTGGTGGTGCACGGCACCGCCGACCCGCTGTTGCCGGTGATGCACGGCGTGCACCTGGCGGCGCATATCCAGGGCAGCCAGTTAAAGCTGATTCCCGGCATGGCCCATCGTTTCCAGGAAGCGTTCAAGGCGCCGCTGCTGACGGCGGTGTTGCCGTACCTGCAAGCCCATCGCGAAGACGCGGCGCATTGGGCGCAGATTGACCTGGGCGAGCCTTCGAAGGTCTTGTGACATTGGTGTATCGTGCAACCTTTGTGGCCCATTTGCGCCTGCGAGGTTGCCTGTCATGAGTACTCCCCTGAAAATCGATTTCGTCAGCGACGTGTCCTGCCCCTGGTGCATCATCGGCCTGCGCGGGCTGACCGAGGCCCTCGACCAACTGGGCGCCGACGTCCAGGCCGAGATCCATTTCCAGCCGTTCGAGTTGAACCCGAACATGCCTGCCATCGGTCAGAACATCGTTGAGCACATCACCGAAAAATACGGCTCCACCGCCGAGCAATCCCAGGCCAACCGTGAACGTATCCGCGACCTGGGCGCCGGGTTGGGCTTCGCGTTCCGCACTGACGGCCAAAGCCGCATCTACAACACCTTCGACGCGCATCGCCTGTTGCATTGGGCCGGGCTGGAAGGCTTGCAGTACAACCTCAAGGAAGCGCTGTTCAAGGCCTACTTCACCGATGGCCAGGACCCGTCCGATCACGCCACCCTGGCGATCATCGCCGAAAGCGTCGGCCTGGATATCCAGCGTGCGGCCGAGATTCTCGCCTGCGATGAATACGCCGCTGAAGTGCGCGAGCAAGAGCAACTGTGGATCTCCCGTGGCGTGACCTCGGTGCCGACCATTGTCTTCAACGATCAGTACGCCGTCAGCGGCGGTCAGCCGGCGGAAGCCTTTGTAGGGGCGATCCGCCAGATCATCAACGAAGCGAAAAACTAAAGCCGATCACGGTTCAAAATGTGGGAGCGGGCTTGCTCGCGAATGCAGTGTGTCAGCCAAGTATTCAATGACTGACACACCGCATTCGCGAGCAAGCCCGCTCCCACATTGGTCAGTCACCGTCTTCAAGAGTTGTGCTGGCCCGCCCCTTGCATTGACCCCCTAAAGCCTTAGGGGACACTGCCTTGAATATTCTTGACCTCGACCACAGCCTCACCGGCCAGGCACCGATTGCCCGGCGTCTGGCCAGCGGCCGTGCCACGCGTATCGACCTGCTGGACCTGGGCCCCAAGCTGCGCCTGTGGTCCACCGAAAAAACCTGGAAGCGCTTCGCCGAACGCCTCGCCCAACGGCCCCGGCCCACCGATGCGCGCCCGGAAATCCTGTTTGTCGGTTCCGGTGACTATCACCACCTCACCCCGGCCTTCCTCGCCGACCTGAAAGAACCCATCAGCCTGATCCACTTCGACAACCACCCCGACTGGGTGCGCTTTGCGCCCAAGCGTCATTGCGGATCGTGGGTCAATCGCGCGCTGAAGATGCCGGCGATCAAACGTATCGTCACCCTCGGCCCTTGCAGCGATGACCTGCACAACCCGCAACTGCGCGGTGGCAACCTTGGGGCGCTCAAGCGCGGGCACTTGCAGCTGTTTCCCTGGCAGCATCCACCGTCGAAAGTCTGGGGCCGGGTAGGGGACGGCGCCGGTCACCAGCAGCAGGAAAATCACCTGTACTGGCGCAACCTGGCCGAGCTGGATTGGGCGCAATTCCTCGAGCAGATGATCACCAGCCTGCCCACCGAAGCGATCTGGATCACCATCGACAAAGACGTGCTCGCCAGCGAAGACGCGGCCACCAACTGGGACCAGGGCGGCATGCGCCTGACCCATCTGCTGCAAGCCCTGCGGGCCTTGGCTGCGCGTAAACGCATCATCGGCATCGACGTGTGCGGCGAGTTCGCCACGCCCGCCTTCAGCAATGCGTTCAAGCGTTGGGAAGCCAAGTCCGACCAGCCACCGCCCGAGCGCTGGAGCGCGGAAGATCTGCAGCGTAATGCGGCCACCAATGAAGCCCTGATCGACCTGTTTGAGGAGCTGTTCCCGTGACGTTGACCGTGGTGTTGCTGGTGGCGTTTTCCATTGTGCTCGATGTGATCGGCCAGTTGTGTTTCAAGATCGGCCTGGACCGGTTGCCCGAGTTGGACGGCGGTTTTCGCCTGAATGCGTTCTGGGGCCAGGTGTTCAATGCGCCGTTGCTGTGGGCCGGGATCGGTGCCTATGCCATTGAGTTCTTCGTGTGGCTCGAAGCCTTGTCCCGTGCACCCTTGAGCCTGTTGTTCCCGGCTGCGGCGCTGGCCTATTGCGGCGTGGTGCTGGCGGGCAAGGTGGTGCTGGGCGAAACCGTCAGCCGCCGCCGTTGGCTTGGCACGCTGGTGATCACCTTGGGTGTGATGTTGGTGGCGATTGCAGGGAGTCAGGCATGAGTACGCAAACCATGAATAACGGATGGCTGCATGGGCGCCTCGGCACGGTGGTGCTGTGGGCCTTGTTGATCTGTACCGAAAGCGCTGGTCAGCTGTTTACCAAAGTGGCGGGCGATCAACTGGGGCAGATGGATTTGAGCTGGCAATGGCTGGCGGACGTGGCGCGCAACCCTGGGATTCTGGCGGCGATCGCCAGCTACATCGGCGCGTTTTTCGTGTGGATGCTGATCCTGCGGCGCAGCAGCCTGTCCCTGGCGTTTCCGCTGAGTTCACTGGTGTTTGTGGTGGTGTTGCTGGGGTCGTGGCTGGGGCTGGGGGAACATATCAGCCCGCTGCACTGGGTGGGGGTGGCGGTGATTATCGGCGGCATCGCCCTGCTGGCCGAAGGCGAAGAAAACTGATCACTTTGGTCTGGTTTGATTTGATTGTTGTGGTGAGCGGGCTTGCCTCGCGCGAGGCAAGCTCGCTCACCACAAAATCCCGGTTTTCAGCCCTAGTTGTTGCGGTGCGCTACCAGAAAGCCCAACCCGTGTGACACGGGAAGCTGCTTGACCCCCGCCTCACGCTGCTGCTCGGCAATCTCCCGATGAAACGCCTTCACTTGGGTCCAGTGCATCTTCGGCCGGTAGTGGTGCTCGGCGTGGTAGCCATTGTTCATCCAGATCAGGTTGTAGAGCACGCTGTAGGAACTCACGCCCCAGGCAATCGGCAGGTCCGGGTTGCCGCCGAAGTGTTCGTAGTAGCCATTGAGCGATGACAGGCACTGGCCCAGGTACCAGAACGGCAACAGCCACAACACCGCCTGCCAGTTGTAGAACGCCAGGGCGATATAGAACGCTACCGTCACGCCGATCTCAACCTTGACCCAGCGCGCATCTGCCGGGCGCTTGCGCTTCATCTCGTCGTAGAACGGCTTGGGATCGTCGCGGAAAAAACTCAGGAAAGTGTAAGCCCACGGATTTTCCGGCTGGCCATTGTGGCCGCGCTGGTAGATCGACAGCGGGTCGATGGTTTTACCGTCCGGGCCCGGCAGGTCGGCGTTGCCACGGTGATGGCGGTTGTGGATATCGCGGTAGAGCGTCTGGGAAAAGCCGATGGTCACCGACAGCAGCAGATCGAACGCCCGGTTCATCGCACGATGGGTGAAGTAGGCGTTGTGGATCTGGTTGTGGGAGATGCTGTTGATGCTCCACGACAGACTCACCGCGTAGACCAGCGCCAGGGGCACCAGCGCCCACCAGCTCAGGCTGTGGAACGCGGTGACCAGCCAGATGACAAAAGCGAAATGCGCCAGGCCCAGGGCGATGGGCACCAGGTCCCAGAGCGAGTGGTGCAGCAGGCGGTATGCGGGGCGAGCCATGAAGAGTGTCCTGGAAAAATGGATTCCAGGACCTCATTGCAAACCCCAGACCAACCTAATCGAACTTGTAGCTGATGGCCGTCTGCACCTGGCCCTGGTTCACGTCGCCGGTCTGCCGCACGATGCTGCTGTCGGCCGCCGAGCCGACCAGGTGAACCCAGCTGGCGCTGGTCAGCAGCGACCATTTTTCGGCCAGGGGAAACTCGAAACTCTGGGTCAGCGTCAGGTTCTGGAAGCCGCCGCTGGCGTTGTAGGGGCGAAAGCCGGTGGCGGCGGCCTCGTTGTCATCCACGCCGAAAAACGTGTTGGTCTTGCGCGCATCGGCGAAATGCGCGACCAGACCGCTGCTGCCGATAATCCCGCCACCCAGGGGGTAGCCCAGTTCGCCGCCGACTTTGCCCAGGGCACCGCTCTGCGAATGCCCCCCGCCCACGGCTTGCCCCAATTGCGCGTAGACCCGCCAGAAATCAGCCGGGGCGTATTGGATAAAACCACCGACTTCCGCCATGTCCGACACATTGCGCAGGCCCTGGAGATCGCCGTTGGACGTGCGGCCCGACAGGTAATTGATGTAGGGGCCGGCGGTCAGGCCCTGGGTGTTGAGCGCGCTCCAGGTCAGGCCGTCATCGGTGCTCAGGCTGACATCGCCCCAGTCCAGGTCGAAATAGGGCACGGGCCGCGTTTCGTAGCGGCTGCCGGTGGGGTCGTGGGGCTGGTAGCTGACGCCTGCGCCGACTTCGCCGGTGATACCGCCGGCCTGAGCCGCGCTAGAAACGCTCCAGAGGCCCAGTAAACCGGCCAGTGCAGCGCAAGTGATCCTCAACATGGTCACTGTTCCTTGATTGATTACGTGCGCATGAACGCGCAAAGCATCCTTTCCACGCAAGCACTCATCTTGTTTGTAGCAAGCTACAAAAATTGTAGCTCCTGCGACACAAATTGCCCGCCATGCCAGGCAAAGCCCCAGCCCCGCTGGCTGTTGGCCAGTTGGCACACTCCCTGCTCTACCCCTTGTTGCAAGCGCATACAGCGCGCTCCTCCAAGGTAAACAACGATGATCCACTGGCATATCGTGTGTGACTTCGACGGGACCATTACCCCCACCGATGTCATCGACAACGTCCTCCAACGCTTCGCCGGCCCCGAGTGGGAAACCATCGAACAGGAATGGCTGGATGGGCATATCGGTTCACGCGAATGCCTGAGCCGCCAACTGGCGCTGATCAAGGCGACGCCTTCCGAACTGCTGGCGTATTTCGACAGCGTCGAGATTGACCCGGACTTCCCGGACTTCGTCGACCACGTGATCGGCCTGGGCGCCTCCATCGAAGTGGTCAGCGACGGTATCGAGCAGGGCATCGCACGGATCCTGTCGCGCAACTACGTGACCTTGCTGCCGATCCTCGCCAACCGCCTGCGCCAAGTCGACCAGAACAGCTGGCGCATCGACTTCCCGTATTCCAGCGATGCCTGCCGCGCCGCCTCCGGCAACTGCAAGTGCAAGTCCACGCCGCGCAACAAGCGCGTGCTGGTGATCGGCGACGGCAAGTCGGACATGTGCGTGGCGTCCACCGCCGACTTCGTGTTCGCCAAGGGCAGCCTCGCCAAGTACTGCGAAGCCAACCACATTCCTCACGCACGCTTCGACACCTTTGCCGAACTGCCTGCGCTGCTGGCCCGACTGCCACAAGGCATCGCCGCCAACGCCACCTCCTTTACTGCTGCTGACAATCAGGAACTCTTCCACCATGTCTGATATCCGTATCGCTACCGCCGAAGACCAGATCCTTCTGGATAAAGAAGCCAAATACTGCTCCTACGGCGACACCGTCCACTACATTGAGCCGCCGCGCATTTTCAGCCGTTGCGAAGGCTCCTACGTGTGGGACACCGAAGACCAGGCCTACCTTGACCTGCAGATGTGGTACTCGGCGGTCAACTTCGGCTACGCCAACCCGCGCCTCAACAACGCGCTGAAACAGCAGATCGACACCCTGCCGCAGATCGCCAGCCAGTACCTGCACAAGGGCAAGATCGAGCTGTCGGAAATGATCGCGGTCGACGCCAAGAAGAAATTCGGCCTCGACGGTCGCGTGCACTTCAACGTCGGCGGTTCGCAGTCCATCGAAGACTCCCTGAAGGTGGTGCGTAACGCCACCAACGGCAAGAGCCTGATGTTCGCCTTCGAAGGCGGCTACCACGGGCGTACCCTCGGCGCGTCGTCGATCACCTCCAGTTACCGCTACCGTCGGCGCTACGGCCACTTCGGCGAGCGCGCGCAGTTCATCCCGTTCCCGTATCACTTCCGTGGCCCTAAAGGCATGACCAAGGAAGAGTACGGCAGCCACTGCGTGCAGCAATTCGCCCGCCTGTTCGAGACCGAATACAACGGTGTGTGGGACCCGAAAGTCGGTTCCAGCGAATACGCTGCGTTCTACGTCGAGCCGATCCAGGGCACTGGCGGCTACGTGATCCCGCCGATGAACTTCTACCGTGAGTTGAAGCATGTGCTGGATCAGCACGGCATCCTGATGGTCTCCGACGAGATCCAGATGGGCTTCTACCGCACCGGCAAACTGTGGTCGATCGAGCACTTCGACGTGCAACCGGACGTGATTGTGTTCGGCAAGGCGCTGACCAACGGCCTCAACCCACTGGGCGGCATCTGGGCCCGTGAAGAGTTGATCAACCCGAAGATCTTCCCACCTGGTTCGACCCACTCCACCTTCGCCTCCAACCCGTTGGGCACGGCAGTAGGCCTGGAAATGTTCAAGATGACCAACGAAGTCGACTACGGCGCGATGGTCATGGCCAAGGGCAAGTTCTTCCTCGAAGGCCTGCAAGACCTGCAGAAGCGTTTCCCGATCATCGGCGACGTCGACGGCCTGGGCTTGGCCCTGCGTTGCGAAATTTGCGGCCCGGATGGTTTCACGCCGGACAAGGCGACCCTGGACTACATGGTCGAAGAAGGCATGAAGGGCGACATGGTGGTGGACGGCCAGAAACTCGGTTTGATCCTCGACGTGGGCGGTTACTACAAAAACGTGATCACCCTGGCACCGTCCCTGGAAATCAGCTACCCGGAAATCGAACTGGGCCTGAAGCTGCTTGAGCAACTGCTGGTGCGGGCGACCAACCGGTGAAAACGGCAGAGATCGACCTCGGTGAAGGTACTGCCGGCTTCGTTCTCGGTGATGGTCCGGTCGGGATCCTGTTGATCCACGGCCTGACCGGCACCCCGACGGAATTGCGCCAGGTCGCCAAGGGCCTGGCCAAGGTGGGCAATTGCACGGTGTACGTGCCCACCCTGGCCGGGCACTGCGGGGACAACAGCGACCTGCAAGCCACCGGCTGGCGCGACTGGTACGAAGGCGTGCGCAAGACGTTCGTCGGTGTGAAACAGCGCCATGAGCAGGTGTTTGTCGGTGGTTTGTCCATGGGCGCGGTGATGTCGATGTACGTGGCCGCCGAGCATCCTGGGCAAGTCGCTGGGCTGCTGATGTATTCCACCACTCTGAAGTACGACGGTTGGAGTATCAACAAGCTGGCGTTCCTCACGCCGTTGCTGATGAAAATCCCCTTCGGCGTGCACATCTGCCGCTTCGAAGAGAAGCCGCCGTACGGCATCAAGAATGAACGCCTGCGCGGCATCGTCGAGCGGCAGATGAAAGAGGGCGAGAGCAGCGAGGCGGGCTTGCTGACCATGGAGGGCATCACCGTGCGCGAGCTGCACCGGATGAACGCCGTGGTCAAGAAGCGCATGCCGCAGGTCAAGGTGCCGGCGTTGGTGTTGCACTCCATCGAGGACGACATCACCAGCCGTTGGAACGCTGACTATGTGGAACGCCACCTCGGTGGCCCGGTGACCAAGATCCTGCTGGACAACTGCTACCACATGATCACCGTCGACTTGCAATATCGCCGGGTGATCGAGTTGAGCGCGGAGTTTGTCGGGCAGCATGCCGAGTCCATTCCGGCCCCCCAAGATTATCGACAGCGGGCTTGAGCCTTAAGGAAACCCTTGTGATTACCGCCCAAGCCTTCCCGACCATCCGGGCCCTCCAGCGCAGTGCCTGGAACGACTGTTTCCCGGGTGCCCTGGAGGACTGGGACTATTACGTCGCCGTGGAAAACGCCGCTATTGATGATTTTCAGTGGCGTTACCTGGCGATTTACGACGATGGAACGCTGGTGGCTGTGGCGGCCGCGTTCATCACCCATTATCGCCTCGACACCACGGTGTCGGGCGCCGGCAAGCGCTTGACCGAGCGTGTGGAGCGACTGTGGCCGGGGCTTTTGCAACTGGGCCTGTATGCCCTCGGTTCCCCGGTGTCGGAGCGCTGCGACGTCGGTTTTGCCAGCAGTGTGGCGGATGCACGCCGCCCGCTGCTGCTCAAGCACCTGCTGGAAGCCGCGCGCCAGGATGCCGATGAGTTCGGTATCGGCCTGGTGGCGGTCAAGGACGCACCGAGCAAAGACCCGCACTGGGTCGAGAGTTGCCGCGCGGCAGGCTTCCAGAGCATGCCGAGTTTGCCCACGGGCGTGTTGCCGCTGCCCTACGGCTCGGTGGACGCCTACCTGGGTTCCCTGGGTAAATCCACACGCAAGGACCTGCGCCGCAAACTGCGCGCGCCGGGGCCGCGAGTGGAGTGGCGGCGCAATATCGACGACGTGCTGCCCGAGGTCATGCGCTTGTACGAGGCCACGCTGACGCGTGCCGAGTTGCAGTTCGAGCGGCTGCCCGCCGGCTACTTCACCGGTGTGCTCGAACGCCTTGATGAGCGGGCGGTCTGTGTTCTTTACTGGGTGGACGAGCAATTGGTGGCGTTCAACCTGATCCTGGTGGACGAACACCGGCTGGTGGACAAGTTTTTCGGGCATGACGTGGAATTCACCCGCGACTACAACCTGTACTTCCGTAGCTGGCTGACCAATGTCGACTACTGTATTCAACACAATATTGCCGTGTATGAGTGCGGCCAGGCCGGGTATGCCAGTAAGCTGCGCCTGGGCTGCGAGTTCCAGGGCAACAGCGTGTTTTTCCGCCACCGCAACCGGCTGGTCAACGGCCTGCTCAAGCTTGTGAAACTGTTTATTCGACCGGATCGTTCCGACCCTGCCATGGCTGCTGCGATAAGCGAAACCTGATGATCACCAAGACCCGCCAGAAAGCCCGCCCCTTTGCCATTTCGCGTTGGAGCGTCCAGCGCAAGCTGGTGCTGGCGTTCTGGTTGGTCAGCGTGATCCCTACCATGATCGCCGCCGAACTGGCGGCCACCACGCTGTCGCAGATCTTCGACAGCAACGTGCGCATCTGGCTGCAGGAGTCGACCAAGATCGTCAAGGATGAGATCGGCGACATCCTTCACGACAACGCGCGCATGGCCAAGCTGTTCCTGCGCTACACCAGCCCGCCGTCGAGCCGGCAAGCCGCCAAGCACGACCGCCTGACCGCCGACATTGCCGACGCCACCGACATCGATGTGGTGGCGCTGATCCGCATGAGCGACCACAAGCTGGTGTTCAGCACCGCCTCTGACGACATCGTCAAGCAGATCAGCCTGACCAGCAACGCGGTGTTGCAGACCGTGCAGGTGGCCGGGGTGAGCACGGGCGTTGTGGTGTCGACTTTTGAAACCACCCAGGACGGTGTCGATTACCTGCTGTTGGTCGCCACTTACCTGGACAGCAGTTTTCTCACCAGCGTGGCCGACGTGCATTCCCTCGACCTGCGCCTGTACCTGGCCAACCCCAATGGCTTCTCAGAGATTTTCTCGACCCAACGCTTTGAAGATCACCCGTCGCGCATCCCCAAGAACGTCGAAATCGCCATGCGCAGCACCAAGCAGCCGAGCGAACAGTTCACCAACAACTACAGCGGCTTGTACTGGCCGATCTTCAACGACGCCGGTGAGCTGCAAGGTGTGATCTTCAGTGGCTTGCTGCGCCACACCAGCCTGGTGGGGCTGGTAAACCAGAGCAATCTGTTCGTACTGATTTTCCTGCTCAGTTCGGCGCTGTCGCTGGCGGCGGGGGTGTTGGTGTCGCGGCGCCTGACCAAGCCGCTGCGGGACTTGTCCCAAGGCGTGAGCGCGGTGATTTCCGGCGACTACGCGCACCGCGTGGTGGTCAGCGGTGGCGACGAACTGGCGCAGTTGAGCAGTACCTTCAACCACATGACCGAGCGGCTGGGCGAGTTGCATCACCTTGAAGCCCAGCTGCGTCGACGTGATCGCCTGCATGCCCTGGGTGAAGTCGCCATGGGCCTGGCCCACGAAATCCGCAACCCGCTGGGCATCATCAAGACGGCGACGCAGCTGCTGCACCGCCGCGCCGACCTGGCGGAAACCGACAAGCGCCATTTGGAATACGTGGTCAGCGAGGTCAGCCGCATCAACGACCTGATCACCGAATTCCTCGACTTTGCCAAGCCCAACCCGCCGTTGCGCGTCTTGTTGCCGGCGCGCCCGCTGGTGGAGGAAATCCTCGGCTTCTGCGCACCGGAACTGGCCACCCATAACATCGACGCGCACATCGACGACCAGGCCCCCGGAGCGACGATCTACGCGGATGCCAAGCAGCTCAAGCAGGCGTGCCTCAACCTGATTCTCAACGCCATCGACGCGATGCCCGAAGGCGGGCGCCTGACCCTGGGCATTCGCACGGAAGGCGAGAACACGCTGATCAGTATCACCGACACCGGCCAAGGCATTCCGGCGGACATGATCGAGCGCATCTTTACGCCATTTGTCACCACCAAGGCGTCGGGCACCGGTTTGGGCCTGGCCAAAGTCTATTCGATCATGGAAAGTCACGACGGCAGCATCGAATGTGCCAGTGAGAAAGATGCCGGCGCCACCTTCAGCCTGTACATTCCGGCGAGTGGCGAAGACGACGAGGACAGTCATGACGCATAACATTCTGGTAGTCGACGACGAACCCAAACTCTGCGACCTGCTGGCCTCGGCCCTGGGCCAGAACGACGTGCAGGTGTTTGTCGCCGGCAACGGCCTGCACGCGCTCAAGGTGCTGGAGCAGGAAGACATTGACCTGGTGATCAGCGACTGGCGCATGCCCGGCATGGACGGGCCGGCGCTGCTGGCCGAGATCAAGGTGCGCTACCCCCATGTACCGGTGATCGTGATGACCGCCTACAGCACGGTAAAAAACGCCGTGCAGTCGATGCGCAACGGCGCCTACGACTACATCGCCAAGCCGTTCGATATCGACGAGCTGGACATCACCGTGGCCAAGGCCCTGCAATTTCGCGACATCATGCGCGACAACGCACGCATGCGCGCCGAGCTGGACGAACACGCCCAGTTCGACAGCCTGGTGGGCGACAGCCCGGCGTTTCGCAAAGTGCTGCAAGCGGTGGACTCGGTGCGCGACAGCAGCGCTACTATCCTGCTGACCGGCGAGAGCGGCACCGGCAAGGAAATGGTCGCCCGTGCCATCCACAAGCATGGCAGCCGCGCCGACAAACCCTTCGTGGCGGTCAATTGCGCAGCCATTCCGGAAGGGTTGCTGGAAAGCGAAATGTTTGGCCATCGCAAGGGCGCGTTTACCGGCGCCGTGGCGGACCGGGTAGGGCGCTTCCAACAGGCCGACAAGGGCACGCTGTTTCTCGATGAAGTGGGCGACATGCCCCTGGCGTTGCAGGCCAAGATCCTGCGCGCGTTGCAGGAGCGGGTGATTGAGCCGGTGGGCGATCCCCGCGAACGCAAGGTCGATGTGCGCGTGATCGCCGCGACCAACAAAAACCTGCTGGAAGCGGTGGCCAACAAGGAGTTTCGCGAAGACCTGTACTACCGCCTCAACGTGTTCCCGATTCCCCTGCCGTCCTTGCGCGAACGGGTGGAGGACATCGCGCCGCTGGCCCGTCATTTTGCCCAGACCCTCAGCGCCACGGCCGGCAAACGTATCACGGGCTTCAGCCCTGAGGCGTTGCAGGCCATGGCGGCGTATCACTGGCCTGGCAATATCCGAGAACTGCAAAACTGCGTGGAGCGCGCGACCATCGTGGCGGCGTCGCCGGTGATCGAAGATATCGACTTGCCGGGTTACCTGTTTGCTTCCAAGCCAAGTGAGGACGGTGTGACGGCGATCCTCAGCGATGGACCGGGCATTCCCCATGACCTGGATGCGGCGCTGGCGGAGGTGGAGAAGGCCTACATACTCGCGGCGTTGCAGGAGAGCAACGGCGTGCAGGCGGCGGCGGCAGCGAAGATCGGAATTTCGGAGCGCAGCTTCTGGTACCGGCTGAAGAAGTTGGGCATCCAGGTCGACAAGATCGTGCGCTGATCAGGCGTGAACGCGGACCCACACGCTGACCAGCACCGTCGCGGCCATCAACCATGCTACTGCCGCCACGGCGAGTGAAGCCTCCAACCGCATCCGATCGACCATCACATACAACGTCGCCAAATACACAAAGTACGGAATGATCGACCACATCCCGAACAGGATCGTGGTCTTCAAGTCGTCCACCGAACGGCCTTTGCCGACGATGTAGTGGGCGATCAAGGCAAAGGTCGGAAACAGCGGCACCAAGCCTGCGATGTAGTAATTCCTGGTCTTGGCCAGCGCGGCCAGAATCAATACCACGGCGGCGCCCAGGGCGGCTTTTAATAGCAGATCCATCAGTGGCTCAACCCGTATTTTTTGACTTTGTCGAACAGTGTGGTCTTGGCCATCCCCAGTTCCTGGCTGGCCTGGGTCAGGTTGCCGCCGCTGCGCTGCAAGGCATCGTTGAGCAGGTTGCGTTCGAAGGCTTCCACCGCTTCGGTGAAGGCCAGGCCCTGGCTGCCGCTGCTGGCGCCGCTTTTCTTGAAGGCCGGCAGGCCCAGGGCAAAGCGTTCGGCGACGTTGCGCAGCTCACGCACGTTGCCCGGCCAGTCGTGGCTCATCAGGCTCGACAGGGTCTGGTTGTCCAGCTCTGGCACACTGCGGTCGAAACGCAGCGACGACTGCTGCAGGAAGTGTTCGAACAGTTGCAGGATGTCTTCACGGCGCTCGCGCAGCGGCGGCAGTTCCAGGGTCACCACGTTGAGGCGGTAGTACAAGTCGCTGCGGAATTGGTTGGCGCGGCTCAGTTCGTCGAGGTCGGACTTGGTGGCGGCGATCACCCGGCAATCCACCGCCACGCTCTGGTTCGAACCCAGGCGCTCCAGGGTGCGCTCCTGCAACACCCGCAGCAGTTTGATCTGCAGGTTGATCGGCATGCTTTCCACTTCATCGAGGAACAGCGTGCCTTCGTGGGCGTGTTCGATCTTGCCGATGCGACGTTTGCCGGCACCGGTAAAGGCGTTGGCTTCGTGGCCGAAAATCTCGCTTTCGAACAGGTTCTCCGGCAGGCCGCCGCAGTTCAGGGCGACGAACTGGTGGGAGTGACGCCGGCTGAAATCATGCAGGCAGCGCGCGACCAGTTCCTTGCCGGTGCCGGTCTCGCCTTCGATCAGCACGTTGGCCGAGGTGTCGGCCACATTGGCGATCAGTTCGCGCAGGTTCTGCATGGCCGGTGAGCGGCCGATGATGCGGCCTTCCAGTGAATCGCGCTCGGCCAGTTGGCGGCGCAGCGACCAGACTTCCCGCGCCAGCCCGCGCTGCTCCAGGGCGCGGCGCGCCACGTCGACCAGGCGTTCGGGGGAGAAGGGTTTTTCCATGAAGTCATAGGCGCCGTTGCGCATGGCGCCGACGGCCATGGAGATATCGCCATGCCCGGTGATCAGCACCACCGGCAGGCTTTTATCCAGGGCCTTGAGGCGGGTGAGCAGTTCCAGGCCGTCAATGCCTGGCAAGCGGATGTCGCTGATCACGATGCCGGCGAAGTTCTCGCCGATGCGCTTCAACGCTTCTTCAGCGCTGCCCACGCCGACGCTGGGAATGTCTTCCAGGGCCAGCGCCTGCTGGCAGCCGAGCAGCACATGGGGATCGTCTTCGACGATCAGCACGGTGAGCTCGTCTTTGATGGCTTTAGCGTCTGTATTCATGTCGACTCAGCTTTTTGAGCGCCCGCCAACGGCAGGCACAAGACAAAGGCCGTTCCACCACTGGCCGGGTGCTCCACGGCAAGGTTGCCGCCGGTGGCCGCCGCGAGGCTGGCGGACAGCGTCAGGCCCAGGCCCAGGCCTTGCTCGCCGGGCTTGGTGGTGAAGAACGGTTCAAACAAATGCTTGCGCGCCTCGGCGTCGATACCGTGGCCATTATCGCGCACGTGCAGGCGGTATTTGCCCTCGCTGCTGCTGCCTTCCAGCCACAGCTCGGGCGCAGGCTGGGCCTGCATGGCGTCAAGGGCATTGCCGATCAGGTTGACCAGGATCTGCTCCAGGCGCGTCTGGTCGATTTGCAACTGGGCGGGGGAAAAGTCGCGGTGCAGGGTCAGCGGCAGGCTGTCCAGGCGTGCGCCGAGTACCTGGAAAGCCGCGTCGACCGCTTTGGCCAGGCTGGCCTCGCCCTGGTCATCGCCGCGCCGGGCGAAGGAACGCAGGCTGGCGGTGATGCGGCCCATGCGGTCGATCAGTTCGTTGATGGTTTTGAGATTGGCGCTGGCGGTGTCCAGGGCGCCGCGCTCCAGAAAGCGCACGGTATTGCCGGACAAAGTGCGCAGCGCCGCCAGTGGCTGGTTCAATTCGTGGGCGATGCTGGTGGACATCTGGCCGATGGCCGCCAGTTTGCCGGCTTGCACCAGCTCATCCTGGGCGCGGCGCAGCGTTTCTTCGGCCTGGCGTCGTTCGCGGATCTGGCCTTTGAGCCGTTCGTTGCTGGCGCGCAGGTCGGCGGTGCGCTCGGCGATCCGCCGTTCCAACTGGCTGTTGGCTTCCTGAAGGGCTTCACGGGCGGCGAGGCGGGTGGCGATGACCTTGCGCCGTTCGTTCCAGGCGATCAGCAAAAACGCCACCAGGCCAAACGCGACAGCGACCAAAATGCCCTGGTTTATCGCGGCGCGGCGCAGGTCGTTGAGCGGCGTGAGCAGGGTGAAATTCCACGGTGTGTCATTCAGCGGGCGGGTTTGCGCCAGGTAGCTGACTTCGTGCTCGTCGTTGACCACTTCGCTGTTGGCCGGGAAGGTCAGTTTCTCGGTGCCCTCGTTGAGGCGCTCGCGGGCCAGGGGTTCCAGCTCGTTCAACGTCGCCCAGTAATATTGCAGGCTGTGGGCCAGGCGTTCCTTGGTGTCATCGCTCAGCGGGCGCACGGCCTTGAGGCGGCGGGCCGGGTCGCTGGAGAGGATGATGATGCCGTTCTCATCGCTCACAAAGGCTTCGAGGCGCGCGCGTTGCCAGCGTTCTTCCAAGGCTTCGAGGCGCACCTTGACCACGGCGACGCCGATGATCTTGCCGTGCTCTTCCAGGCCGTGGGCCAGGTAGTAGCCGGGTTCACCGTTGGTGCTTCCGATGCCGTAGAAACGGCCCGGCTGGCCGCGTACGGCGTTCTGGAAATAGGCGCGGAAGGACAGGTCTTCACCCTGGTAACTGTCGGCATCGCGCCAGTTACTGGTGGCCAGCACGCGGCCGGTGGTGTCCATCACGTAGATGGCCCGACTGCGACTGCGTCGGTTCAGGCCTTCGAGGTAATCGTTGACGGTCTTGCGGGTTTCCTGGTTCGGATCAGCCAGCAGCGTGGAGACGCTGGATTCCAGTTCCAGAAGGCTCGGCAGGTAGGTGTATTTGCTCAGTTCACTTTCGACAGTGCGGGCATGCAGCTCCAGCTGGCGTTCGCCGGTGTCGCTGAGGGTGCGGATGCCGTAGTACTCGCTGACCCAGAAGCCGATATAACCCAGGCCGATCATCAGGGCGATGATCAACGGTGGCAGGAACAGTTGGCGGATCAGGCGTGGTTTCACGGCAAGTGATGGCGGTGCGGCGCGAAATTGGTTGGGGTCGCATTTCATCACAGATGCCTTGGGTCAACCAGTTGTGGTGAAAGGGATTAGGCCCTTCACCACAACTGGGCAGTGCTTAGTGCTGCAGGATTTTCTCAAGGAAGTGCTGCGCGCGTTCGGAGCGGGCGCTGATGTCGCCGAAGAACTCTTCTTTCGGGCAGTCTTCGATGATCTTGCCGGCGTCCATGAAAATCACGCGGTCGGCCACTTTGCGGGCGAAGCCCATTTCGTGGGTCACGCACATCATGGTCATGCCTTCGTGGGCCAGTTGCACCATCACGTCGAGCACTTCGTTGACCATTTCCGGGTCCAGCGCCGAGGTCGGTTCGTCGAACAGCATGACGATCGGGTCCATAGCCAGGGCGCGGGCAATCGCGACACGTTGTTGCTGACCACCGGAGAGTTGGCCAGGGTGCTTGTGGGCGTGTGCCGACAGGCCGACGCGGTCGAGCAGTTGCAAGCCTTTCTTGGTGGCTTCTTCCTTGCTGCGGCCGAGCACCTTGATCTGCGCGATGGTCAGGTTCTCGGTGATGGTCAGGTGCGGGAACAGTTCGAAGTGCTGGAACACCATGCCCACGCGCGAACGCAACTGCGGCAGGTTGGTCTTCGGGTCGGCAATCGAGGTGCCGTCCACTACAACATCGCCCTTCTGGAACGGTTCCAGCGCGTTGACGCACTTGATCAAGGTGGATTTGCCCGAACCGGACGGCCCGCACACCACGATCACTTCGCCTTTTTTAACCTCGGTGCTGCAATCGGTCAGCACCTGGAAGTCGCCATACCACTTGTTGATGTTCTTGATAGAGATCATACGGCAAACCTTTTTTGCAGACGCTTGACCAGCAGCGAGGCGGAAAAGCTGATGATGAAGTAGACGACACCGGCAAAGATCAGGAACTCGTTGGAGCGGCCGATGATGTCGCCGTTGGAGCGGGCGGAGTTGAGGAAGTCCACCAGGCCCACGGTGTAGACCAGCGAGGTGTCCTGGAACAGGATGATCGACTGTTGCAGCAGCAACGGGGTCATCTTGCGGAACGCCTGGGGCAGGATGATCAGGCGCATGGTCTGGCCATAGGTCATGCCCATCGCCTGTGCCGCCGCCATCTGGCCTTTGGGGATCGACTGCACGCCGGCCCGTACGATTTCGCAGAAGTACGCGGCTTCGAACATCATGAAAGCCACGACGCACGAGGTGAACGCACCGATCGGCGTGTCTTCGCCGGTGATCCAGCGCAACACGAACGGTACCGCCAGGTAGAACCAGGTGATCACCAGCAGCAGCGGGATCGAGCGGAAGTAGTTCACATAAGCGCCGGCAACGCGCGACAGCAGTTTGCTGGACGACAGGCGCATCAGCGCCAGGACCGTACCCAGCGCAATGCCGCCAACCACGCCCATGACCATCAACTGCAAGGTCATGACCATGCCGTTCCACAGGCCTGGAATAGCGGGGATGATGCCGCTGAAATCGAAGTCCATTATTTACCCCCCACGGAGATCAGGCCGGGCACTGCGACTTTCTTCTCGACCAGGCGCATGAGCAGCATCAGGCTCATGTTCAGGGTGAAGTAGATCAGCGTGGCCAGGGTGAAGGCTTCAAACAGGTTGGCCGAGAACTCGGCGGTCTGTTTGGTTTGCGCCAGCAGTTCCATCAGGCCGATCAAGGACGCCACGGAGGAGTTCTTGAAGACGTTGAGGAATTCCGAGGTGAGCGGCGGAATGATGATCCGGTAGGCCTGTGGCAGCAGCACGTTCCAGTAGATCTGCGGCAGCTTGAAGCCCATGGCACGCGCGGCGGATTCCTGGCCACGTGGCAGCGCCTGGATGCCGGTACGCACTTGCTCACACACACGGGCGGCGGTGAACAGGCCCAGGCACACGACAACGCTCAGGTAGGCCGAGGTGGTCGGGTTGAGGTCTTGTTTGTACCAGTCCTGCAGGTTCTGCGGCAGCATGTCGGGTACCAGGAAGTACCAGATGAACAGCTGAACCAGCAGCGGCACGTTACGAAACAGTTCCACGTAGCAGGTCGCGATGCCCGATACGATGCGGTTTGGCACGGTGCGCATGACGCCCAGAATGGACCCCAGCAGCAAGGCGATAATCCATGCCACGACAGCGATGGCGATGGTCCAGCCCAAGCCGGCGATGTACCAGTCGAGATAAGTCTCGCTGCCCACGCCAGTGGACTTGAAGAACACGCCCCAGTCCCAGTTGTAATTCATTAGGGTCTCCCCTCGAAATCGATCGATGTACAAGCACCCGCTTGGGGAAGATCCTTTCCCGCCTGACGGTGAACGTCAGGCACACGCGATCGGCTCGAAAACCGCCAGGTCGAGTGTTCCACATTAAAGCCAGCAGGTAGTAACAGACGCCTGAGGGAGGGTTGGCTCCCTCAGGAGATAAGCTTAGTCAGGTATCAGATTTTTACGTCAGGCGCTGGCTTGTCGCTTGGGTTAGCGATCAGCTCCTTAACCTTTTCACTCATCGGGAAGTTCAGGTTCAGGCCTTTTGGTGGAATCGGGCTCTCGAACCACTTGCTGTAGATCTTGTTGATTTCGCCGGATTTGTACAGGGCAACGATGGCGTCATCGACGGCTTTCTTGAAGGCTGGGTCGTCTTTACGCACCATGCACGCGTAGGCTTCAAAGGATTGCGGCGTACCGGTGATGACCCAGTCGTCCGGCTTCTTGGCCTTGGCTTCTTCACCGGCCAGCAGGGCGTCGTCCATCATGAACGCTACGGCGCGGCCGCTTTCCAGCATCTGGAAGGATTCGCCGTGGTCTTTGGCGGAGATGACGTTCATGCCCATTTGCTTGTCGGCGTTCATCGCTTTGATGATGCGCTCGGACGTGGTGCCCGCGGTGGTCACGACGTTCTTGCCTTTCAGGTCAGCGAAGTCAGCGTAGGACGGCTTGCCATCCTTATCTTTCTTGACCAGCAGGCGGGTGCCGATTTCGAAGATGTTGACGGTGAAATCAACTTGCTGGGCGCGTTCGGCATTGTTGGTGGTGGAGCCGCACTCGAGGTCCGCGGTGCCGTTCTGGATCAGCGGAATACGGGTTTGCGAAGTGACCAGGTTGTACTTGGCCTTCAGGTCGGGTTTGTTCAGGTCTTTTTTCAGTTGCTCGACGACGGCCAACTGAATGTCGTGGGAGTAGCCCACAGGTTTGCCCGAACCATCCGCGATGTAGGAAAACGGAATGGAGCTGTCGCGGTGAGCGAGAGTGATGGTGCCGGAGTCGTTGATCTTCTTCAGCGTGCCGGTGAGTTCGGCGGCGAAAACTGGAGTGCTGATCAGAGCAGCAGCGATAGCTGCGCCCAGAATATGGGGAACGATGCGCATCAATACTTCCTCGACATTTGTTTTTTTTATGAAGCCGGCTAAACGGCTCTCTTGTACAGCGAATGCCCGTGACGGCTCCTGAGGCGTCCCAAGCAATCGTCCAAGAGTGTAGAGCATGAGTCGTGCCAGGCCCGATATAAAAGGTTAACTCCATGATTTATATAGTAATTAACTTTATATGACGGCGTTTTTTCAGGGTTTGGGTCCGGCAAACCGAATGGACGGCAGTGTGGTGTTCGGAAAACCGAATGCGAAAAAAAGCCCCTGAGCCTTTCGGCGCAGGGGCTTTTGTAGTACCGGTCCGTCAGGCCGCTTCAATCTTGCTGCGGTTCTGCTCAACGGTGGACAGGTAGCGCTGCACGTTGGCCTGTTCTTCCGGGGTGGTGAACAGACCCAGCTTGGTACGGCGCCACAGCACGTCCTGAGGTTGGGTCGCCCATTCCTCGGCGCACAGGTAATCAACCTCGCGGGTATACAGGCCACCGCCCAGGTGCTCACCCAGGTCCGCCAGCGACTGCATGCCTTCCAGCAGGCGCCAGGTACGGCTGCCGTAGGTGGTGGACCAGCGGCGCGCGATCTCGCTCGGCACCCAGTCGAACTTGCTGCGGATGGCCTCGGCCAGGGCTTGCGGCGTGGTCATGTCTTCGCCGCCCGGTAGGCTGGCCTTGGCGGTCCAGCTTGGGCGCATCTGGGTGAAATACGGCGCCAGTTGCGCCATCGCCGACTCGGCGAGCTTGCGATACGTGGTCAGCTTGCCGCCAAACACCGAGAGGATCGGCGCTTCGCCCTTGCCGCCGGACAACGCCAGGGTGTAGTCGCGGGTGATGGCCGACGGGTTGTCCGATTCGTCGTTGCACAGTGGGCGCACGCCGGAGTAGGTGTGGACGATGTCGTCGCGGCTCAGTTGTTTCTTGAAGTGCGCGTTGACCACTTTCAGCATGTAGTCCGTTTCACCTTCGGTGATCGCAACGGCAGCCGGGTCACCGGTATATTCGCGGTCGGTGGTGCCGATGATGGTCAGGTGGTTCAGGTACGGAATGGTGAAGACAATGCGCTGGTCTTCGTTCTGCAGGATGTGCGCGTGGGCGCCTTCATAGAGTTTCGGTACGATCAGGTGGCTGCCCTGGATCAGGCGGATGCCGTAAGGCGAATCCAGCTTCAGGTCGTCCCTGATGAACTTGGCGACCCATGGACCGGCGGCGTTCACCAGTGCGCGGGCACGGATCGAGAACAGGCTGCCATCGGCACGTTCCATGTTCATTTCCCACATGCCGTTGCTGCGATGGGCGCTGATGCAACGGGTCTGGGTGTGGATGTGCGCGCCTTTTTCACGGGCGGCCATAGCGTTCAGCACGACGAGGCGGGCGTCATCGACCCAGCAGTCGGAGTATTCGAAGCCTTTGGTGATTTCGCTTTTCAGCGGGCTGTCTGGGCCGAACTTGAGGCTTTTCGAACCGGCGAGTTTTTCGCGCTTGCCCAGGTTGTCATACAGGAACAGACCGGCACGGATCATCCACGCCGGGCGCAGGTGCGGGCGGTGCGGCAACACGAAGCGCATTTGCTTGACGATATGCGGGGCCTTGGCCAGCAATACTTCACGCTCGGCCAGGGCCTCGCGCACCAGGCGGAATTCGTAATGTTCGAGGTAGCGCAGGCCGCCGTGGATCAGCTTGCTGCTGGCGGACGAGGTGTGGCTAGCCAGGTCGTCCTTTTCGCAAAGGAATACCGACAACCCGCGACCGGCTGCGTCTGCTGCAATGCCGACGCCATTGATCCCGCCACCGATAACGGCAACGTCATAGACTTCGGCAAGCGGTGGAGCAGGCAAGGTGGAAGGGTTCATCGGCTGGCCTCGCGAATTTTCGTCTTGGAATTCGAACATTAATGTTCATTTTCGAAAATGGTAGCTGATAAACACGCGCGCAGCCAGTCGACTTCGATTGAAAAAACTCATCGAAGGACTGGGAAAGGAAGATTTGTGAACATTATGGTCGGCTTAAAGGCACATCTGTGGCAAGCCCGCTCGCCACAGTGAAAAGTGGAGAGCCTCAGACGACTTCCAGCCGCACCTTATGGTCACTCAACAACTGCACCAACGCCGGCACCGGTTGCTGATCAGTCACCAGGCAGTCCACCAGGCTGATCGGCCCCAGGCGAATCATGGCATTGCGCCCGAATTTGCTGGAGTCCGCTGCCAGGATCACCTGGCGTGCATTGGCGATGATCGCCTGGGAAACCCGTACTTCCTGATAGTCAAAGTCCAACAGGCTACCGTCTTCATCGATACCGCTGATGCCCACAAGGGCAAAGTCGACCTTGAACTGGTTGATGAAGTCGACACTCGCCTGACCCACCACGCCACCGTCACGCCGCACGTTACCGCCGGTCAACAACACGTCGAAGTCGTCCTTGGCACTGAGCATGGTGGCGACGTTGAGGTTGTTAGTGATGACTTTCAGGTGATTGTGGTTGAGCAACGCACGGGCGATTGATTCGGTGGTGGTGCCGATATTGATGAACAGCGAGGCGTGATCGGGAATCTGCGCAGCGATGGCTTCGCCGATACGCTGTTTCTCGTCGCGCATCTGGTCGGCGCGCATGGCGTAGGCGGTGTTTTCGACACTGGAGTCATAGGCCGCGCCGCCGTGGTAGCGGCGCAGCAGGTTGGCGTCCGCCAGCTGGTTGATATCGCGGCGGATGGTTTGCGGGGTGACAACGAACAGCTGCGCCATTTCCTCGATGCTGACGTAGCCGCGTTCGCGGACCAGCTCGAGGATTTGTTGTTGGCGGGGAGGCAGATTCATGGGGCGTCCTTTGGGCTGCCATACAAAAGTGGCCCATGATGACGCAGGAATCCGCTCCCTGCCAGTTACAACCGGACGTTGGCTTATTCAGCGCCTTCGTGGGGCTCCCAGTCGCGCGTGCGGCTGACCGCTTTTTGCCAGCCGGCGTAGAGCTTCTCTTTGGCTGCTTCGTCCAGTTGCGGTTCGAATTCGCGCTCGATCACTGCCTTGCCGCGCAACTCTTCCAGGCTGCCCCAGAAGCCGCACGCCAGGCCGGCCAGGTAGGCGGCGCCCAATGCGGTGGTTTCGCGCATTTGCGGGCGCTCGACCTGGGTGCCAAGGATGTCGGCCTGGAATTGCATCAGGAAGTTGTTGGCCACCGCGCCGCCGTCCACGCGCAGGGCCTTGAGGCGTTCGCCCGAGTCCTGTTGCATGGCGTCGAGTACGTCGCGGGTCTGGTAGGCAATCGACTCCAGGGCGGCACGAATAATGTGGTCCACGCGTACGCCACGGGTCAGGCCGAACAGCGCGCCACGGGCGTAGGGGTCCCAGTACGGAGCGCCCAGGCCGGTGAAGGCCGGCACCAGGTACACGCCGTTGCTGTCTTTGACCTTGCCAGCGAAGTATTCGGTGTCGTGGGCGTCGTTGATGATTTTCAGCTCATCACGCAGCCATTGCACGGTGGAGCCGCCGTTGAACACCGCACCTTCCAGGGCGTAGGCTACTTCGCCACGTGGGCCGCAAGCGATGGTGGTGAGCATGCCGTGCTTGGATTTCACGGCTTTGTCGCCGGTGTTCATCAGCAGGAAGCAACCGGTGCCGTAGGTGTTCTTGGCTTGGCCGGCTTCGACGCACATCTGGCCGAACAGGGCGGCTTGCTGGTCGCCGGCGATACCGCCGATGGCAATGCCGCTCTTGGTGCGGCCGTAGATTTCGGACGACGACTTAACTTCCGGCAACATCTCGCGCGGAATGTCGAGGATCTCCAGCATCTTCGCATCCCACTCCAGGGTGTGGATGTTGAAGAGCATGGTACGCGAGGCGTTGGTGTAGTCGGTGACGTGGGTCTTGCCACCGGTAAATTTCCAGATCAGCCAGCTGTCGACGGTGCCGAACAGCAGTTCGCCATTGCGCGCACGCTCGCGGCTGCCTTCGACGTTGTCGAGGATCCACTTGAGCTTGGTGCCGGAGAAGTAAGGGTCGGTGACCAGGCCGGTGGTGTCGCTGATGTACTGCTCGTGGCCGTCGCGCTTGAGTTGCTGGCAGATCTCGGTGCTGCGGCGGCACTGCCAGACGATGGCGTTGTAGATCGGGCGGCCAGTGACCTTGTCCCACACCACGGTGGTTTCACGCTGGTTGGTGATACCAATGGCGGCGACCTGGTCATGGTGCAGGCCGGCCTGGGCCAGGGCTTCGACCATCACCGCGCTCTGGGTGGCGAAGATTTCCATCGGGTCATGCTCGACCCAACCCGCTTGTGGGTAGTGCTGTGCGAATTCACGCTGGGCGGTGCAGACGACGTTGGCGTCACGATCGAAGATGATCGCCCGGGAACTGGTGGTGCCTTGGTCAAGGGCAATGATGTAGTTCTTATTCTGAATATCGGTCATGTCGAATGCCTTGGAAAATAAGAAAATCGGTAATCAGCCTGGGCTACAAAAGGGCAGGGCCCAGGCTGGCGCTATCAGGAAATACGGGTCTTGCCGTTGACAGCCGTGTCAGGTGTTTCTTCATCTATAGCAGGTGCGGCGCTCGGCAGATGGCGGGCAATCAGCCCGCGATAGGCCGCAGCACCGAGGCATGCGCCGACGATCGGCGCGAAAATCGGCACCAGGAAGTAAGGAATATCGCGGCCGCCAGTGAAAGCCATTTCACCCCAGCCCGCGAAAAAGGTCATCAGCTTGGGCCCGAAATCCCGCGCCGGGTTCATCGCAAAGCCGGTCAGCGGGCCCATGGCGCTGCCAATCACCGCGATCAGCAGGCCGATCAGCAGCGGGGCCAGCGGGCCGCGTGGCAAGCCGTTGTTGTCATCGGTGAGGGCCATGATCACGCCCATCAGGATCGCGGTGATGACCATTTCCACCAGGAACGCCTGGGCGGTGCTCAGCAGCGCATGGGGGTAGGTGGAGAACACCGATGCCAATTCCAGGCTGGCCTGGGAACCGCGCACCATGTGGTGGGTTTGTTCGTAATCGAAAAACAGGTTGCTGTAGAGCGTGTACACCAAGGCCGCCGAGCAAAAGGCACCGGCGATCTGGGCGAGGATATAGAAGGGCAGTTTGCGCTTTTCGAAGTCAGCGAAAATACACAGGGCAATACTGACGGCGGGGTTGAGGTGGGCCCCGGAAATCCCGGCGCTCAGGTAGATCGCCATGCTGACGCCGACCCCCCAGATGATACTGATCTCCCACAAGCCAAAGCTGGCACCCGCGACCTTGAGCGCAGCGACACATCCTGTACCGAAGAAGATCAGAAGCGCAGTCCCGAGGAATTCGGCCATGCATTGGCTCGAAAGTGAAGGCTGTTGAAGAGCAGTTGTCATGGAAAACCTCAGTTGTTGTTCTTGTCTGGCGCACAATCTCAACGGATTGTTGCGCGATTTTCACCGTGGCAAGGATCCCCATCCCGGTCACGGCTTACTGCTTCAATACTGTGGGCTATTCCTACAGTATTCGGAAACGAAAAAATATAGACAAGAATGACGGCTGTCAAAGGTCGAAAGTGAACAGTCAGTCACTTTCAAACTATTGGTCTGGTGAATGATCACGCTTGTCACATTGTGTGTGCACCTTAAGAGTGGGCGGACTAGAGCGTTTTGTGTGGGCTTGGCCTAGAATTGGCCGTCTGTTTGCCACGCCCGGAGACGTCATGACCCCCGCATTGGACCTGTTGAAAAAAGTTCGCGCCGAACATCGTATCCACAGTTATGAACACGACCCCAAGGCGGCGTCCTATGGGCTGGAGGCCTCGGAAAAATTGGGCCTCGACCCGGCACAGGTGTTCAAGACCTTGTTGGCGAGCAGCGAGAAGGGCGAATTGTTGGTGGCGGTGGTGCCGGTCGTCGGAAGTCTGGACCTCAAGGCTCTGGCTCAAGCGGCAGGCGTCAAGAAAGTCGAAATGGCCGACCCTGCGGCGGCGCAGCGTTCAACCGGTTACCTGTTGGGTGGCATCAGCCCGTTGGGGCAAAAGAAACGCCTGCGCACGTTTATCGATGCAACAGCACAACCGTTTGCGACGATTTTTGTGAGTGCGGGCAGGAGGGGCTTGGAGGTTGAACTGCCAGCGGCGGTGCTGGCTGAACATACCCAGGCCAAATTCGCAGAAATTGGCCGGGTATGACCGGGCGTTATACCGGGCTGTAGCGGCGGACGCCGGATTCGGCTTGAGGAATCTGCGCGGCGGTGCTGCCTGAGGCCTGGAACAACACCAGGTGTTCGGCCGCCACACGGATCCCCACATCCGCGCCGACCTGATGGTCGGCATGGCTCGGGAAAATCGACTCCAATTGCGCACCGGTCGGCAACTGCAGGCGGTACAAGGTCGACGCGCCAAGGAAGGTCTTGCCGACGATCCGCGCTTTCAACGCGCTGTCCGGCGCGTAGACGATGTCATCCGGGCGCAGCAGCACATCCACCGCGCCGCCGGTCGGCCAGGTGTAGGCGCGGTTGCCGCGCAACTCACCCAGTTCGGTGCTGACCGACTCTGGCGAACTCAATTGGCCACGGATGAAGTAACCCTGGCCGATAAAGCTGGCGACATAGGGCGTCTGCGGTTCGTGATAGAGGTTGTAGGGCGTGTCCCACTGCTCCAGACGACCCTCCTTGAAAACCCCGACCTGGTCGCTCACGGCAAAGGCTTCTTCCTGATCATGGGTCACCAGGATCGCGCTGGTGCCGCGTGCCTTGAGGATGTCGCGCACCTCGTGGCTGAGCTTGCGGCGCAACTCGCCGTCCAGGTTGGAGAAGGGTTCATCCAGCAGCAACAGGGCCGGCTCCGGCGCCAAAGCGCGGGCGAGGGCGACGCGTTGTTGCTGGCCGCCGGAAAGTTCGTGGGGAAAGCGTTTGCCGAGGTTCTTCAGGTTGACCAGCTCCAGCAACTCAGCCACCACACGATCTTTTTGCGGATGCTTGCGAATGCCGAAGGCAATGTTGTCGGCCACGCTGAGGTGCGGAAACAGTGCGTAGTCCTGGAACACCATGCCGATACGACGTTTCTCCGGTGCCAGTGTGAAACCAGCACTGGAGATCACTTCGCCCGCCAGGCTGATCTCGCCATCGTGCACCGGCTCAAACCCGGCAATCGCACGCAACGTGGTGGTCTTGCCGCAACCCGAAGAGCCCAGCAGGCAACCGATGTCGCCGGCGTTTAGGTGCAGGTTGAGGTTCTGCACCACCCGTTGATCTTGATAGCCGCATGCCAGATTGCGCAGGTTCAGCAGTAATGGCTGGCTCATGCGTGGTGATACGACGGCGGAACGAGGAATTCGAGCAGGGCCTTTTGCGCATGCAGGCGGTTTTCAGCCTGGTCCCAGGCGACCGAGCGTGGGTCGTCGAGCAGGTCGGTGCTGATCTCTTCGCCACGGTGGGCCGGCAGGCAATGCATGAACAGCACGTCTGGCGCAGCCAGGTCGAGCAGGGCGCGGGTCACCTGGTACGGGGCGAACAGGGCCAGGCGCTTGGCGGTTTCCTCTTCCTGGCCCATGGAGGTCCAGACGTCGGTACTCACCAGGTGTGCGCCGATCACCGCATCACGCGGGTCGCGCACCAGGGTCACGCGGTCGCCGGCCTGGGCCAGGAAGCGCGCGTCAGGCTCGTAGCCTTCCGGGCAGGCAACGCGCAGTTGGAAGTCGAACTGGATCGCCGCTTCTATATAGCTGTTGCACATGTTGTTGCCGTCGCCGATCCAAGCCACGGTCTTGCCCTGGATCGAGCCGCGGTGTTCAAGGAAGGTCTGCATGTCGGCCAGCAGCTGGCACGGATGCAGGTCGTCGGTCAGGCCGTTGATCACCGGTACGCGGGAGTGGGCGGCAAATTCGGTCACGGTGCTGTGGGCAAAGGTACGGATCATCACGGCGTCGAGCATGCTCGACATCACCTTCGCGCTGTCGGCGATCGGCTCGCCACGGCCCAGTTGGGTGTCGCGCGAGGACAAGAAGATGGCTTGGCCACCCAGTTGGATCATGCCGGCTTCAAATGACACGCGGGTGCGGGTCGAAGACTTCTCGAAGATCATGCCGAGTACGCGGTTTTTCAAAGGCTCGAACAGTACGCCGCGGTTACGCAGGTCTTTAAGCTCAATGCCTCGACGGATCACGCTGACCAGCTCTTCGGGCGTGCAATCCATCAGGGAGAGAAAGTGCCTTGCGCTCATCATTAACTACCTTTTTGCAACAGACCGCAGATACTCAAAGCCTTGTTTATTGTGACAACGGGCGAGACCTGCGGCGAAAGCCGCACGGGGCGACGAAATAGGGGAAGGCGCGATCTTATAATTAAATGTCGCGTCTTACCAATAGGGCTACGGTTTTTAAGGGTGTTCAAGAAGGGCGCCAAGGCGCTTTTGAAGACAATTTCCAGACAGCAGCGAGCCATTTGTACACTGGCGCCGAGGCCTTTTGCAACGTGCGGGGGCGGGCGCAGGCCAGGCTGCGTCGGTTTCAGAGGCGGTACGCCGGGTTTTGAAACATTTGCTCACGCTTGGCCATGGCCTGGCCTGATGCAGGTCGATTCACGGGACGAACGTTGGTGGCGCCCGTCTCGGTCGCGGCCCATAGTGGGATCAAAGCCCCTATAAAAGAGACTGGCCATGACCAAGACTCTCCACCACCGTGCCTGCCATCTGTGTGAAGCCATTTGTGGCCTGACCCTGGAAACCACCCAAGCCGACGATGGCAGCCTGGCGATCACCTCGATCAAGGGCGATGCGCTGGATACGTTCAGCCGTGGGCATATCTGCCCCAAGGCCGTCGCGTTGCAGGATATCCAGAACGATCCCGACCGCTTGCACCAACCCATGTTGCGGGTCGGCAGCGATTGGCAGCCGATTGCGTGGGAAGACGCCTTCGCGCTTGTCGCTGAGCGTCTGTCAGGCATTCAGGCGCGGCACGGGCAGAATGCGGTGGCGGTGTACCAGGGCAACCCCAGCGTGCACAATTATGGGCTGATGACCCACAGCAACTACTTCCTCGGCCAGTTGAAGACGCGCAATCGGTTTTCTGCGACTTCGGTAGACCAGTTGCCCCATCACCTCACCAGCTATCTCATGTACGGCCATGGCCTGTTGCTGCCGATCCCGGACATCGATCACACCGACTTCATGTTGATCCTGGGAGGCAATCCGCTCGCGTCCAACGGCAGCATCATGACCGTGCCCGACGTGGAGAAACGCCTCAAGGCGATCCAGGCGCGGGGCGGCAAAGTGGTGGTGGTCGACCCACGGCGCAGTGAAACGGCAGCAATGGCCGACCAGCATCTGTTCGTGCGCCCCGGTGGGGATGCGGCGTTGTTGTTCGGCGTGCTCAACACCTTGTTCAGTGAAGGCCTGACGCGCGACAGCCATTTACCGATTGAAGGGCTTGAGGAGGTGCGTCGTGCCATCGCCGGGTTTACCGCCGAGGCCATGAGCCGCCAATGTGCGGTGCCTGCCGAGCAGATCCGCCAGTTGGCACGGGACTTTGCCGCTGCGGACAAGGCCGTGTGCTACGGGCGCATGGGCGTGTCGACCCAGGCTTTCGGCACGCTCTGTCATTGGCTGGTGCAGTTGATCAACCTGGTGACCGGCAACCTGGACCGTGTTGGCGGTGCACTGTGCACCACGCCGGCGGTGGACCTGGTGGCATCGACCGGTGGCGGGCATTTCACTCGCTGGCAGAGTCGGGTGTCCGGGCGTCCGGAGTACGGTGGTGAGTTGCCTGTGTCGGCGTTGGCTGAGGAAATGCTGACCGAGGGCGAAGGGCAAATCCGCGCGTTGGTCACGGTGGCGGGCAATCCGGTGTTGTCGACGCCCAACGGCCGGCAGTTGGAACAGGCCCTCGATGGGCTGGAGTTCATGGTCAGCATCGACCTCTACATCAACGAAACCACGCGCTATGCCGACCTGATCCTGCCGTCTACGTCGGCGCTGGAAAACGATCATTACGACACCACCTTCAATATGTTCGCGGTGCGTAATGTCACCCGCTTCAATCGGGCGATCTTGCCCAAGCCGGAAGGCGCGTTGCATGACTGGGAGATTTTCGTCGGCCTGGCCAAAGCCTTCGCAGCCCAGAACGGTGTCGCGCTCAAGCCGACGATGCACCCGGCACACATGATTGATTTCGGTCTGCGTGGGGGCGTCTACGGTGATGCATCCAGCCACAAGTTGTCCGTGGCCATGCTGGCGGATCATCCCCACGGCGTCGACCTTGGTCCGCTGCAACCCAACCTTGCGGCGCGTTTGAAAACCGCTGATGGCAAGGTGCAGGCAGCGCCGCCAGTGATCCTCGCCGACCTGGCGCGCTTTGCCGTGCAACCGGCGCCAGTGGCCGACGAACTGCTGCTGATCGGCCGCCGCCACGTGCGCAGCAATAATTCCTGGATGCATAACTATCACCGGCTGGTGAAGGGCAAGCCGCGCCATCAATTGCTGATGCATCCGGATGATCTGGCCAGTCGGCAATTGAGCGATGGCCAGCGGGTCAGGGTCAGTTCGCGCATCGGCATGATCGAAGTGGAAGTCGTGGCCAGCCTGGACATGATGCCCGGCGTGGTCAGCCTGCCCCACGGTTGGGGCCACGGGCGTCCTGGGGTACAGATGACGATCGCCAGTGGGCAGCCAGGGGCGAGCGCCAACGATTTGACCGACGAACGGCAACTGGACGAGCTATCGGGCAATGCGGCATTGAACGGCGTCCCCGTGCAGGTAGCAGCCGCTTGAGCACTGCGCCGGAATTTTGCGTTACAATGCGCCACCGTGCCGACCTGTGAGTCGCAAAGTTCCAGCCGAGGTGTTCCATGGATATCATCGAAACGATCAAAGAGCAGATTGCCAATAACACCATTCTGCTTTACATGAAGGGCGCGCCAAACGCTCCTCAGTGCGGTTTCTCCGCGAAGGCGTCCCAGGCCATCATGGCGTGCGGCGAGAAATTCGCTTACGTGGATATCCTGCAAAACCCTGAAATCCGCGCCAACCTGCCGAAATACGCCAACTGGCCGACTTTCCCACAGCTGTGGGTGGCCGGTGAGCTGGTCGGCGGTAGCGACATCATCGTTGAGATGGCGGCTGATGGTTCGCTGCAAACGCTGGTCAAAGAAGCAGCAGCCAACGCGGCGGCCAAGACCGACGCTTGATGCGCTTGCAACAAAAAGCCCCGCTTCTCGTGAGAGAGCGGGGCTTTTTTGTACCTGCTTGCTGGGGGCTTATTCTTCGCCCATCTGCGATTGCAGGTAGTTTTCCAGGCTGACTTTGTCGATCAGGCCCAGTTGGGTTTCCAGCCAGTCGATGTGTTCTTCCTGGTCTTCGAGGATGTCTTCCAGCAGTTCGCGGCTGCCGAAGTCGCCCTTGGTTTCGCAATGAGCGATGGCGGCCTTGAGGTCGCTGTGGCTCTTGTGTTCGAACTTCAGGTCGCTGCTGATCATTTCCTGGGTGTGCTCGCCGATGTTCAGCTTGCCCAGGTCCTGCACGTTCGGCAGGCCTTCCAGGAACAGGATGCGCTTGATCAGCTTGTCCGCATCTTTCATGGCCTTGATGGATTCTTTGTATTCACGCTTGCCCAGCTTTTCCAGGCCCCAATCGTCATACATGCGCGCATGCAGAAAGTACTGATTGATCGCGACCAGTTCATTGGCAAGGATTTTGTTGAGTTGCTGGATGACTGAGATGTCGCCTTTCATGACTGGGGTCCTGCCCTGTAATAGCTGTGTATAAGGCGGAGTTTGAGCGGCGAAATCCCTAGTGTCAAACCTAAGTTATTGAATAATAAATGAAAATTAATCGGAATAAGAATGTTTGTGTTCCGCGTCTTAGCGCTAACTTATTGAATTACGGGCATAAAAAAACCGGACACTTAGTCCGGTTCTTTAAAACACGCCAATCAGGCGTGTGTAAATTCTGCTGAATAGGGGAGCGCGGCCTGGGCTGTCTGCAGCTGCGTCAGGGTTTCCCGAACCACTTGCTTGGCGAGGCAAGCACATTTACCGCACTGGCTGGCAACGCCGGTGGTTTCACGCACTTCCTTGTAGCTGCAGCAACCTTCATAGATTGCTTCGCGGATTTGTCCGTCGGTGACGCCAGTACAGAGGCACACATACATAAGGGAGAACCGTCGCGGGTTTAAGGCTTAAGTGCGATGGATCTTAATGTTAACGAGAATGATTGTCAAAGTAGATTCGTAGGGTATTTGCTGGCACCGCGCCCGCACTGACGAACGGTTTTTTCAGTGTATGATGGTCGGTCTTCACGAAGCGTGACTGCGTCACAGGGCTGTCGCTTGAATGCGGCAGACTCGGGCCGGTCCTTTTACTTCAATCGTCACCCCTACATCAGGAGATACCCAATGAGCGTACTCGTCGGCAAACAAGCCCCGGATTTCGACGTCCCAGCCGTCCTCGGCAATGGCGAAATCGTAGACAGCTTCAAACTGTCTGAAGCCATCAAAGGCAAATACGGCCTGGTGTTCTTCTACCCGCTGGACTTCACCTTCGTCTGCCCTTCGGAGCTGATCGCTCTGGACCACCGCATGGACGATTTCAAGGCGCGCAACGTTGAAGTGGTAGCTGTTTCCATCGACTCCCATTTCACCCACAACGCCTGGCGCAACACTGCCATCAATGATGGCGGCATCGGCAAAGTCAAATACACCATGGCTGCCGACATGAAGCACGACATCGCCAAGGCCTACGACGTTGAGTCCGAAGGCGGCGTGGCGTTCCGTGGCGCGTTCCTGATCGACGACAAGGGCGTTGTCCGCTCCCAGATCATCAACGACCTGCCACTGGGTCGTAACATGGAAGAGCTGATCCGCCTGGTCGACGCCCTGCAATTCCACGAAGAGCACGGCGAAGTCTGCCCAGCCAACTGGAAAAAAGGCGATAAAGGCATGAACGCTTCGCCAGAAGGCGTTGCGGCTTACCTGACCGAGAACGCTGGCAAGCTGTAAGCCAGGTTCGAGGTACAAAAAAACCGGCCTGAGAAGGCCGGTTTTTTTATGCGCGGGATATGACCTCAATCATTGAAGTCTTCCCAGCCGCCCATGTCTTTCCAGCGGTTGACGATGCCGCAGAACAGCTCGGCAGTCTTCTCGGTGTCGTAGCGAGCCGAGTGAGCCTCACGGCCGTCAAAATCGATACCGGCGGCCTGGCAGGCTTTCGCCAACACGGTCTGGCCATACGCCAGGCCTGCGAGGGTGGCCGTGTCGAAGCTGGAGAAAGGGTGGAACGGGTTGCGCTTCATGTCCAACCGCGCCACGGCGGCGTTGAGAAAGCCCAGGTCGAAACTGCTGTTGTGGCCGACCAGGATCGCGCGTTTGCAGCCATTGGCCTTCAACGCCTTGCGCACACCACGGAAGATATCGGTCAGCGCCGCTTCTTCACTCACCGCCATGCGCAGTGGGTGATCAAGCTTGATGCCCGTGAATTCCAAAGCGGCGGCTTCGATATTCGCGCCTTCAAACGGCTCGACGCGGAAGAAGTGGGTGTGTTCCGGGAACACAAAACCCTGCTCATCCATGCCAATCGTCGTTGCGGCGATTTCCAGCAACGCGTCGGTGGCGCAATTGAAACCGCCGGTTTCTACGTCGATGACAACCGGCAGATAGCCGCGGAACCGCTCGGCCATCGGGTGACGGGAGCCGCCACCACTGTGCTCGTGTTCGTCGTCGTAATGGTCTTCACTCACTTGCTTTCCTCCAGCAGGCGCCAGCGCAGTGTTTCACCGGCGCGCAGCGGGATAACAGTCAGCTCGCCAAACGGCAGGCTGGCAGGGGCGGTCCAGTCTTCACGGACCAGGGTGATGCGGTCGGTATTCGCCGGCAGGCCGTAGAACCGCGGGCCGTTGAGGCTGGCAAAACCTTCAAGCTTGTCCAGGGCGTTGCGCTGTTCGAACGCTTCGGCGTACAGCTCAATCGCCGCATAGGCGGTGTAGCAACCGGCACAGCCGCACGCCGCTTCTTTGGCATGCTGGGCGTGGGGCGCCGAGTCGGTGCCGAGGAAGAACTTCGGATTGCCGCTGGTCGCCGCATCCAGCAAGGCCACCTGGTGGGTGTTGCGCTTGAGGATCGGCAGGCAATAGAAGTGTGGCCGAATCCCGCCCACCAGCATGTGGTTGCGGTTGTACAGCAAGTGATGCGCGGTGATCGTCGCGCCAACGTTGGCCGAGGCCTCGCTGACGAACTGCACGGCATCGGCGGTGGTGATGTGCTCGAATACCACCTTGAGGGTCGGGAACAGCTCGACCACGCGGCGCATATGCTCGTCGATGAAGATTTTCTCGCGATCGAACACGTCCACGTCGCCACGGGTGACTTCGCCGTGGATCAACAGTGGCATGCCGACTTCGGCCATGGCTTCGATGGCCGGCAGGATCTTGTCGATACTGGTCACGCCGGAATCGGAGTTGGTGGTCGCGCCGGCCGGGTACAGCTTGGCCGCGTGCACGAAACCGCTGGCTTTGGCCTCACGAATCTCTTCGGGCTGGGTGCGGTCGGTGAGGTAGAGCACCATCAACGGTTCGAAGCGGCTGCCGGCCGGTCGTGCAGCGAGGATACGCTGGCGATAGGCATCGGCTTGCTCGGCATTACGCACCGGAGGTACCAGGTTAGGCATGATGATGGCGCGGCCAAACGTGCGCGCGACATCGGCCACGGTGTGGGGTAACGCAGCACCATCGCGAAGATGAATATGCCAGTCGTCGGGACGCAGCAGGGTCAGGCGGTCGGACATTGGGGATTCCAGGCGGGTCAATCTGGTGGGAATGCTACCGGAAAAGACTCTATCAGGCACTCGCTATCAAGTTTTGCAGGATGCAACCGATAGCCTTGGGTATGCCTTATCGATGTATGACGCTTTGAAGTGTTGTAGAAACCAGTGGAGCCTCCCGTGCGCCAGCAATATCTAGCCCTGCTCAGTGTGTTCGCCAGCCTGCCTGCGATGGCCCTCACGTTCCAGACACGTCTGGAGAATATTGAGTGGAAGGTGGAAGGCGACCAATTCGAGTGCCGCCTGACCCAGCCGATCACCGATTTCGGTTCGGGTGAGTTCGTGCGCCGGGCCGGCGAGCAGGCGACGTTTCGTCTGAAGGCCTACAACGGCTCACTGGGCGCCGGTTCTGCCACCTTGCTGGCCGCCGCTGCACCGTGGCAGCCGGGCCGAGGGGATATCAACCTCGGCGCCGTGCGTGCCGGCAGTGGCGATGTGTTGTTCAACAGCTCCCAGGCCCAGGCCGGGCGTCTGTTCAATGGCTTGCTGGAAGGGCGTAGCCCCACCGTGCGGCACTATGGGCGCGAAGGCGGCTATTCGGAGATCCGTCTGCTGCCGGTCAAATTCAACAAGGCCTACAACGATTACCAGCTATGCACCGCCAAGCTGTTGCCGATGAATTACGACCAGGTCAAACAGACCGAAGTTGGCTTCCCCGGCGGCGGAATCGAGCTGGACGCGGCCGCCAAGAAGAAACTCGACGTGATTCTCGCGTTCATGAAAGCCGACCCCACCGTCAACCATATCGAGTTGAATGGCCATTCGGACAACAGCGGCAACCGCCTGACCAATCGCGACGTCTCGCGTCGTCGCGGCTTGGCGGTCATGGACTACTTCAAAGCCAACGGGATCCCGGAATCGCAGATCACCCTGCGTTTCCACGGCGAAAGCTACCCACTGGCGCCCAACACCAATGCGGCCAACCGGGCGCGCAACCGTCGCGTGAATATCCAGCTTGAACGCGTCGCAGCCCCCGAGAAACCGGCGCCTCAGGCCACTGGCCCAAGCAACGCCGCGCACACGTCCTGAGGTGCGACCATCGGTCGCCCGTTCGACATAATCTGTCGCTTTATCTTCATTTGCTGTCGCGCCCCTGTAAATTCGCGGTTTTGGTCGGTAGAATCGACGCCTTTCCGTACAACCCCGTGGAGTGATGGCATGGCCGACGTAAACAAGGTCGTTCTCGCGTATTCCGGCGGCCTGGACACTTCGGTGATCCTCAAGTGGCTGCAGGATACTTATAACTGTGAAGTGGTGACCTTCACCGCTGACCTGGGTCAGGGCGAAGAGGTCGAACCTGCACGTGCCAAGGCGCAAGCCATGGGCGTGAAAGAGATCTACATTGACGACCTGCGCGAAGAGTTCGTCCGCGATTTCGTTTTCCCGATGTTTCGCGCCAACACCGTCTACGAAGGCGAGTACCTGCTGGGTACCTCCATCGCACGTCCGCTGATCGCCAAGCGCCTGATCGAAATCGCCAACGAAACCGGCGCCGACGCCATTTCCCATGGCGCCACCGGCAAAGGCAACGACCAGGTGCGTTTCGAGCTGGGTGCCTACGCCCTCAAGCCAGGCGTGAAAGTGATTGCCCCTTGGCGTGAATGGGACCTGCTGTCCCGTGAAAAGCTGATGGATTACGCTGAAAAGCACGCAATCCCGATCGAGCGCCACGGCAAGAAAAAGTCCCCGTATTCGATGGACGCCAACTTGCTGCACATCTCCTATGAAGGCGGCGTGCTGGAAGACACCTGGACCGAGCACGAAGAAGACATGTGGAAGTGGACCGTCTCCCCGGAGAACGCTCCCGACAAGCCGCAATACCTGGAACTGACCTACCGCAACGGCGACATCGTCGCGCTGGACGGCGTCGAAATGACCCCGGCCACCGTGCTGGCGACCCTGAACCGTATCGGTGGCGAACACGGGATCGGCCGTCTCGACATCGTCGAGAACCGTTACGTGGGCATGAAGTCCCGTGGCTGCTACGAAACCCCTGGTGGCACCATCATGCTGCGCGCCCACCGCGCGATCGAATCGATCACCCTGGACCGCGAAGTGGCTCACCTCAAAGACGAGCTGATGCCCAAGTACGCCAGCCTGATCTACACCGGCTACTGGTGGAGCCCTGAGCGTCTGATGCTGCAGCAGATGATCGACGCTTCCCAGGCCCACGTGAACGGCGTTGTGCGCCTGAAGCTGTACAAGGGCAACGTGATCGTGACCGGTCGCAAGTCCGATGAGTCGCTGTTCGACGCCAACATCGCCACCTTCGAAGAAGACGGCGGTGCGTACAACCAGGCAGACGCGGCAGGCTTTATCAAGTTGAACGCATTGCGCATGCGCATTGCCGCCAACAAAGGTCGCTCGCTGTTCTAAGTCTCAGCCTGTTGTGAAGAATGGCCCCTTGTTCAAGGGGCCATTTTTTTTGTCCTGTGATTGTGTAGAGACTTTAGATGTTTATAACGATTAAACGGCTGTGGATGTTTTTCCTCAAAATCTTTATCAGAAATGAGGTTTGAATGAATTGTTGTTGAAAGTTTGTAGGGGGAATGAATTTTTTACATCTATGTAGGAACTGGTCTTACAGATAATTCACTCATGTAAGTGCGGAGAAGATACGAATCACCGAATCGTCTGTAGGAATTAAGGATGTAAGTGAATATGTTAAATGGAACTAAAGCAGACGGATCGTTCTGGCCGTTTTCCCCAGCAGCAGGCGAGAGGCAAGGGGCATTTCCTGAGAGTCATGTGCGGCACGTTTACCCAACCCCCTATAAGCCACGGATATTTCACTCAAAGTATGTAAGTCCCAGGAAAGGTCTGAAAGCATCCACAAAATCAGATCCCTCCGAGAGGGCGTTTTTTTGTAGGGCAATTCCTTTATCGCTGTGGGGTGGGTCTCTGCTTGCTGTTGCTTGGGGGGTAACGCTATGCCAACTAGGAAACGACTAGGCTATTGTGCTTGCTCTAAATAATTCGAACAGCGAAATTGGACTTTCTTATGAATAAAGTGCTGATCGTGGATGATCATCCCGTCATTCGTCTTGCTGTGCGTATGCTAATGGAACGTCATGGTTATGAGGTCGTTGCCGAGACCGATAACGGTGTCGATGCATTGCAACTTGCACGGGAGCATATGCCGGACATTGTGATACTGGATATCGGGATACCCAAACTTGATGGCCTGGAAGTTATTTGCCGGTTGTCTTCTACCAAGCAACCTGCGCCCTTCAAGGTGCTGGTGCTGACGTCCCAGGCCCCGGGTCATTTTTCCATGCGTTGCATGCAAGCGGGGGCTGCCGGCTACGTGTGCAAGCAACAGGACCTCACCGAGCTGTTGAGTGCTATCAAGGCGGTCTTGTCCGGCTACAGCTATTTCCCCAACCAGGCGCTCAACTCGGTACGCTCCACCATGGGCAATGCCAGCGAAGCCGATATGGTCGAGCGCCTGTCCGGGCGGGAAATGATGGTATTGCAGCAGTTGGCACGGGGCAGGACCAACAAGGAGATCGCCGACGGCATGTTCCTCAGTAACAAGACCGTCAGCACCTATAAGACGCGTTTGCTGCTCAAGCTCAATGCGCGTTCGCTGGTGGACCTGATCGAACTGGCCCAGCGTAACGGCTTGGTTTAGAGGAGGGCATAGCACAGCGTATTGCCTGGGTCACCGGCAGAAAAAAGCCTCCCTGAAGGAGGCTTCCGGCTGTCGATCGCTCGATCAGAGATCGAAGTCGTAATCGGCCAGCTGTTTTTGCAAGCGTCGTTCTTCCAGTAGATTGTCGATAGTGCGGCGTTTGCTCAAATTGGTCTTGGCGACCTCTGCCACAGGTGTCTGCGCGCCCTCGTCATCCGACTCAACGAGGTCGTCTTCCACTTCCAGTTGCTCTTTGCCAGTGCTCATAAGGTTCACTCCGGGCTAAGACTGCCGTTGGCGCTCCTTATAACGATAATCCATGATCCGGTAAAAAAGATTTTTTCAATCGACTGATCGAGAAAACCAATGATCCCTTAATCGTCGGAGGTCTTGTCCTTGTATTCGCAAAGGTCTTCGATGCGACAGCTGCCGCAGCGCGGCTTGCGGGCCTGGCAAACGTAGCGGCCATGAAGGATGAGCCAGTGGTGCGAATCCAGCAGATACGGCTTGGGCACGAACTTCATCAGTTGCTTTTCCACTTCCACCACGTTCTTGCCACGGGCGATGCCGGTTCGATTGCTGACCCGGAAGATGTGGGTGTCCACGGCCATGGTCAGTTGCCGGAACGCGGTGTTGAGTACCACGTTGGCGGTTTTGCGGCCAACGCCTGGCAAGGCCTCCAGGGCTTCGCGGGTCTGCGGCACTTCACTGCCGTGCAGTTCCACCAGCAGGCGGCAGGTTTCGATGACGTTCTTGGCCTTGCTGTTGTACAGGCCGATGGTCTTGATGTATTCCGACAACCCCTCCACACCCAGGGCATAGATCGCCTCTGGCGTATTCGCCACGGGGTACAGCTTGGCCGTGGCCTTGTTCACGCCGACGTCCGTGGATTGGGCCGACAGGATCACCGCAATCAGCAACTCGAACGGCGTGGTGTAGGCCAGTTCGGTCTTGGGTTCTGGATTGTCTTCGTGGAGCCTGCGGAAAATTTCCAGGCGTTTTGCGGCGTTCATGGGGTGGGGTTTTCCTGGCAGTCGATCGGCGGGATTGTAGCAATACAGGCTTTGCGGGTCAGGCGTTGCCGTGGGCATCCACTTGGCGCTGCGCCTCGTCGAGGTTGTGCTGCGCCTCGGCCAGTTGCTGCGGGTTGGCGTTCAAGTCCTGGGCTTTCTTCAACGCTGCGCGGCGCATCGCCAGCTGGATTTTGGCGCGTTTCAGGTCGGCAGTATTACCGGTTGCTGCCATTGTCTTCGGCGCGGTGCCCAGCTCTAACGTCGTCAGCGCTTGTTCTGCCGCTTCGAACTGCTGCTGCAAGACGATCAACTGCGATTGTTGTTCAAAGGTTGGCGGGTGACCGAAGGCCTTCAAGGATTTATGCAGTTGGGCTCGGCTCATGGCGACCGTGATTTTGGCTTTCTTGATCGCGCCATCCTGTGCTGCATCGGCTTGCACGGGTAAAACCGGCACTGAGCGTTTGGCCCGAGCCTGGCGTTCGGCGACTTTTTGCGCTTCCTCTCGTTGCAGCCGCGCGTTGCGTTGCTCATAACGCCGCCTTGCCCGGTCGCGCTTGAGGTGGCGTTCATGGCGTTGCTGATCATTGGTGGCCAGGCCACCCACAATCGGCAATACCGTGGCTGTCGGGCGCATTTCTATGCAATCAACGGGGCAGGGCGCGACGCAGAGGTCGCAACCGGTGCACTCATCGACAATGACCGTGTGCATCAGCTTGGCTGCGCCGACAATGGCGTCCACCGGGCAGGCCTGGATGCACTTGGTGCAACCGATGCACTCGGCTTCGCGGATATAGGCAATCTGGGCCGGGGCTTCCCCTCGGCTGATATCCAGTTCCAGCACCGGCACGCGCAACAATTGCGCAAGGCCAGCAATGGTTTCTTGTCCACCAGGCGGGCACTTGTTGATCGCTTCGCCCTGAGCAATACCCTCAGCGTAAGGCTTGCAGCCTGGATGCCCGCATTTGCCGCATTGGGTCTGCGGCAGCAGCGCGTCGATACGTTGAATGAGGTTCATGGGGTGATCATGGGGATGCCGGTTAACAAACAGAAGCTGATTATCCGGCAAGCGAAAAGAGGGGACTAGCTGAAAAGCCCTGCCGCCGAAACGACAGGGCTGTCTTACAGGCTTACTTGATACGTTGGCCCGGCTTGGCACCGCTGTCAGGGCTGAGCAGGTAGATCTCTTCCCCGCCAGGGCCGGCTGCCATCACCATGCCCTCGGAGATGCCGAACTTCATTTTCCGAGGCTTGAGGTTGGCGATCATCATGGTCAGGCGACCATCAAGCTTGGACGGGTCCGGATAAGCGCTCTTGATGCCGGAGAACACGTTGCGTTGCTCGCCGCCGAGGTCCAGGGTCAGGCGCAGCAGCTTGTCGGCACCCTCCACGGCTTCGGCCTTGACGATCAGCGCGACACGCAGGTCCACAGCGGCGAAAGCATCAAAGTCGATTTCCGCAGAGATCGGATCTTTGGCCAACTCACCGTTGCCCGCGGGCGCAGCCGAACCGGTATCGGTCTGGCTGGCAACCAGGTCTTCTTTCGAAGCGTCGGTCATGGCCTGAACTTTCACCGGGTCGATACGGGTCATCAGCGGCTTGAACTCGTTCAACTGATGGTTGCTGAGCAAGGTGGTGTGATCGTTCCAGGTCAGCGGCGCCACATTGAGGAACGCCTCGGCGTCGGCGGCCAGCAGAGGCAGCACCGGTTTGAGGAAGATCACCAGTTGGCGGAACAGGTTGACGCCCGTGGCGCAGATCGCCTGCACTTCCGCCTGCTTGCCTTCCTGTTTGTTCAGCGACCACGGTGCCTTGTCGGCGATCCAGGCGTTGGCACGGTCGGCCAGGCCCATGATCTCGCGCATGGCGCGGGCAAAGTCGCGCGCTTCATAGGCATCGGCGATGCTAGGCGCAGCGGCCAGGAACGCTTCAGTCAGATCCGGCGCAGCGTTCTCGGCCACCAGCAGGCCCGCATTGCCCTTGTGGATAAACCCGGCACAACGGCTGGCAATGTTGACAACCTTGCCGACCAGGTCCGAGTTGACCTTCTGTACGAAGTCTTCCAGGTTCAGGTCCAGGTCATCGACGCCACGGCCCAGCTTGGAGGCGTAGTAGTAACGCAGGTATTCCGGCGACAAGTGATCCAGGTAGGTGCGCGCCTTGATGAAGGTGCCACGGGACTTGGACATCTTCTGGCCATTGACCGTCAGGTAGCCGTGCACGGCAATGGCGGTGGGCTTGCGGTAGCCCGACCCCTCAAGCATGGCCGGCCAGAACAGCGCGTGGAAGTTGACGATGTCCTTGCCGATGAAGTGGTACAGCTCGGCGGTGGAGTCCTTGTTCCAGAACGTGTCGAAGTCCAGCTCCGGCGTGCGGTCGCACAGGTTCTTGAAGCTGGCCATGTAGCCGATTGGAGCATCCAGCCACACGTAGAAATATTTGCCCGGCTCGCCTGGGATCTCGAAGCCGAAGTACGGCGCATCGCGGGAGATGTCCCACTGCTGCAGGCCGCTGTCGAGCCATTCGGAGAGTTTGTTGGCCACGGCGTCCTGCAGGGTGCCGCTGCGGGTCCAGGTTTGCAGCATCTGCTGGAAATCCGGGAGCTTGAAGAAGAAGTGCTGGGAATCCTTGAGCACCGGGGTGGCGCCAGAGATTGCCGACTTAGGGTTCTTCAGCTCGGTGGGCGCATAGGTCGCACCGCATTTTTCGCAGTTGTCGCCGTACTGGTCTTCGGTGCCGCATTTCGGGCAGGTGCCCTTGATGAAGCGGTCGGCCAGGAACATTTTCTTTTCCGGGTCGAAATACTGGGTCACCGAACGCTGGTCGATATGCCCGGCTTCTTTCAAGCGCAGGTAGATCTGGCTCGACAGCTCACGGTTTTCTTCGGAGTGGGTCGAGTGGAAGTTATCGAAGTCCACCAGGAACTCGGCAAAGTCGGCGCTGTGTTCAGCCTGCACGTTGGCGATCAGTTGTTCCGGGGTGATCCCTTCCTTTTCGGCGCGCAACATGATGGCCGAACCATGGGCGTCGTCCGCGCAGACATAAATGCATTGATTGCCGCGATGCTTCTGGAAGCGCACCCACATATCGGTCTGGATGTACTCAAGCATATGGCCAAGATGGATGGAACCATTGGCATAGGGCAGGGCGCTGGTGACGAGGATCTTGCGTGGCTCGGACATGGGGCTCGGCTACTTGATGAAACGGAGGTCGGCCACTATAAAGCGCCGGGAAATATATTTCACCCCGTGGCGCTGTTTCAGAATCTTCCGAACCTGCGAAAGCATGCCGTAACGCCGCTGGAACGGTTAGGATAGCCGCCTGTTTCAGTCAGTCTTTTTCGGGAGTAGCCCATGAGCGCCGTCAATCGCGCAGCGGTGGAAGCCGTGCTTCGCCAGTACACCGACCCTTATTTGAACCAGGACCCGGTCAGTGCCGGCTGTGTGCGTGCCATCGACGTCCAGGGCGACCAGGTGTCGGTTCAATTGGAACTGGGTTACGCCGCCGGCCTGTTCAAGAGCGGTTGGGCGCAGATGCTGCAGATGGCCATTGAAGGCCTCGACGGCGTGCGTTCGGCCAAGGTCGACATCCAGTGTGTGATCGCCGCGCACAAGGCCCAGGCGCAGATCCCGGGCCTGTCCAACGTCAAGAACGTGGTGGCCGTGGCCTCCGGCAAGGGCGGCGTGGGCAAATCCACCACGGCGGCCAACCTGGCCCTGGCCCTGGCCCGCGAAGGTGCGCGCGTGGGCATCCTTGATGCGGACATCTACGGCCCGAGCCAAGGCGTGATGTTCGGCATCGCCGAGGGCACACGGCCGAAGGTCAAGGACCAGAAGTGGTTCGTGCCAATTGAGTCCTTGGGCGTGGAAGTGATGTCCATGGCCTTCCTGACCGATGACAACACGCCGATGGTCTGGCGCGGGCCAATGGTCTCCGGCGCCTTGCTGCAACTGGTCACCCAGACCGCCTGGGGCGATTTGGACTACCTGGTGATCGACATGCCACCAGGCACGGGCGATATCCAGCTGACCCTGGCGCAGAAAGTCCCGGTGGCTGGCTCGGTGATCGTCACCACGCCCCAGGACCTGGCGTTGCTCGACGCGAGAAAAGGCGTGGAAATGTTCCGCAAGGTCAATATCCCGGTGCTGGGCGTGGTGGAGAACATGGCGGTGCACATCTGCTCCAATTGCGGCCACGCGGAGCACCTGTTCGGCGAAGGCGGTGGCGAGAAACTGGCCACCCAATATGGGGTGGAACTGCTGGCCTCATTGCCACTGTCGATGGTCATTCGTGAACAGGCTGACGGCGGCAAGCCGACGGTTGCGGCGGACCCTGATGGCCAGATCGCCATGGTCTATCAGGAGCTTGCCCGCCATGTGGGTGCACGTATCGTGCTGCAAGAAGCCGCTGCGCCAGTGATGCCGACCATCACCGTCAGCGACGACTGAGGGCATTGAAGGGAAAAAGCCTCGACGTTGTCGGGGCTTTTTCATATCTGGACGGTGGTCAAGGCGGGTTTATTTCTCATTTACGCAATTGGTCGTGTAAGCATTCGCTTACTTTTTCGTAAGCGTTTGGGTTTTTTACCCGCCAAGTCCATCCCGGTTGGTTGAAAGAGCTTTCCATCTTATTGAAAAATAACAATTAATTATTGTCTGTTGAACGTCACAGCCTGTCAGCCGCAGAAACGGCTCCCGTTGAACTTCCTTTGGAACTCTCTAACATCAGCCCTGTGTCCACGGATTGACACAACCATCAAGGAATGATGGTTAAGGGAATATCGCAGGATGCGATTCATCAGGATGATGAAAAGGAATACAGGGACTAGGGAAAAAATGTGGGCGGGTCATACCGCCCCTTTTTTTTGCCTGTAGGAAAGTGACACCCACCTTCCAGAAACGCAAAAAGGCCCGCAAGGGGCCTTTTTGGACGCGACGCTATCAGCGTTCGAGGTCAGCAATTTTACCCGTCTTGCCATCCCATTCCGCAGCATCCGGCATCGGGTCTTTGCGCTCAGTGATATTCGGCCAGATTTCAGCCAGCTCGACGTTCAGCTGAATGAACTGCTCCATACCTGCCGGGACTTCATCCTCGGAGAAAATAGCGACGGCCGGGCATTCAGGTTCACACAGGGCGCAATCAATGCACTCGTCCGGGTGGATGACCAGGAAGTTCGGGCCTTCGTAGAAGCAGTCCACCGGACATACTTCCACGCAGTCGGTGTACTTGCACTTGATGCAGTTGTCGGTGACGACGAAGGTCATTTCTAATTTTCTCCTCAGGCGGCGGCAGCGAAACCCTTTGTGGCAGGGCTCGCGAGGTTCGGGAGCGATAGTCTGCAGGCCAGGCTAATAGCCTGCAGCATCCCAAACCGCGCGAGAGTCTACCAGCTTGCAAGCCTCAGCGTTATATCCGAGTCTTCAGTGCATATAACATTTCGAGCGCTTTTCGCGGCGTCAAGTCATCCAGGTCAAGCTTTGCCAACTCATCCAGCACCGGGTGGGGCAGGCTGGCGAACATATCACTCTGATGCGGCGCGGCCGGTTTGCTGGAGGCTTTGGCTGGGCTGGCGACCACGGTTTCATGGGGCAGGGCCGTGGTTTCCAGGCGGCTGAGGTGTTCGCGGGCGCGGGTGATCACGTCATTCGGCACACCGGCCAGTTGGGCCACGGCCAGGCCGTAACTCTGGCTGGCCGGCCCCGGCAGCACGTGGTGCAGGAACACGATACGCTCGTTATGCTCGGTGGCGTTCAGGTGCACGTTGGCCACCAGCGGTTCGCTTTCCGGCAGTACGGTCAGCTCGAAATAGTGGGTGGCAAACAGCGTATAGGCACGCAGATGCGCCAGACGCTCGGCCGCCGCCCAGGCCAGGGATAGCCCGTCGAAAGTGCTGGTGCCGCGACCCACTTCGTCCATCAGCACCAGGCTGCGTTCAGTGGCATTGTGCAAGATGTTGGCGGTCTCGCTCATTTCCACCATAAAGGTCGAACGGCCACCGGCCAGGTCATCGCTGGAGCCGATCCGGGTGAAAATGCGATCCACCAAGGACAGCTCGCAACTGGCCGCCGGCACAAAGCTGCCGATGTGCGCCAACAGCACAATCAAAGCGGTCTGACGCATGTAGGTGGATTTACCGCCCATGTTCGGACCGGTGATCACCAGCATGCGGGTATCGTCGTCCAGCGACAGGTCGTTGGCGACGAACGGCGTGGTCAACACCTGTTCTACGACCGGGTGGCGACCTTGCACGATGCGCATGCACGGCTCGCTGACAAAACGCGGGCAGTTCAGGTCAAGGTTCAGCGCGCGCTCGGCCAGGTTGCTCAGCACATCCAGCTCGGCCAGGGCGGCGGCGGTGTCCTGCAGCGGTGCCAACTGGCTGATCAGGTCTTCCAGCAGGTTCTCGTAGAGCATCTTTTCCCGAGCCAAGGCACGGCTCTTGGCCGACAGTGCCTTGTCTTCGAATTCTTTCAGCTCTGGGGTGATAAACCGTTCGGCGCCTTTCAGTGTCTGGCGACGTTGATAGTCGATGGGGGCCGACTCGGCCTGCTTGCTCGGCAACTCGATGAAGTAGCCGTGCACACGGTTGTAGCCGACTTTCAGGTTGGCCAGGCCGGTACGGGCTTTTTCGCGGGCTTCCAGGTCAATCAGGAACTGCCCGGCGTTTTCGCTCAGGGCTTGGAGTTCGTCCAACTCGCTGTCGTAACCGGTCTTCAAGACGCCGCCGTCACGGATGATTGCCGGCGGGTTGTCGATGATGGCTTTTTCCAGCAGTGCCGCCAGTTCCGGATAAGTACCGGCGGTAACCGCGAGCTGTTGCAGGTGCGGTGTATCCAGTTCGGTCATCGCTGCTTGCAATTGTGGCAAGGCACCGAGGGCGTCACGCAGGCGCGCCAAGTCACGCGGCCGCGCATTACGCAGGCCGATCCGCGCCAGGATGCGCTCGATATCGCCGATTTCCTTCAGTTGTGGCTGCAGCTTTTCAAAGCGATAGCCGTCCAGCAGGCAAGTAATAGAAGTCTGACGCGCCTGCAGCACGTTCAAGTCGCGCAACGGGCGGTTCAGCCAGCGGGTCAGCAAGCGGCTGCCCATGGCGGTCTGGCAACGGTCGACCACCGATTGCAGAGTGTTATCGCGGCCACCGGCCAGGTTGGTGTCCAATTCCAGATTGCGACGGCTCGCGCCATCGAGCACCACGGTATCGTCCAGACGCTCATGGCGTAGGCTGCGCAAATGCGGCAGGGCGGTGCGCTGGGTTTCCTTGGCATAGCCCAGCAAGCAACCGGCGGCGCCGATGGCCAGGGTCAGGGTTTCGCAGCCGAAGCCTTTAAGGTCTTGCACCGAGAACTGTTGGCACAGACTTTTCAACGCCGAGTCACGCTCAAAATCCCACGGTGCGCGACGCTTGGCCCCACGGCGTTTTTCCGCCGGCAGATCTTTCGGCCAATCGTCCGGGATCAACAGCTCAACCGGGTTGATGCGCTCCAACTCGGCCAGCAGGTTCTCCCAGCCTTTGATCTCCAGCACGCTGAAGTTGCCGCTGGTGATATCCAGCACCGACAGGCCAAACAGACGCTCATCGCCCAACACTGCTGCAATCAGGTTGTCGCGACGCTCATCCAGCAGCGCCTCATCACTCACCGTCCCCGGCGTAATAATGCGCACCACCTGACGTTCCACCGGCCCCTTGCTGGTGGCCGGGTCGCCGATCTGCTCACAGATCACCACCGACTCGCCCAGCTTCACCAGCTTGACCAGGTAGCCTTCCAACGAATGGTAAGGAATCCCACACATTGGAATCGACTGCCCCGCCGACTGCCCGCGCGCGGTCAGGGTGATGTCCAGCAGCTTGGCGGCTTTCTTCGCGTCTTCGTAGAAGATCTCGTAGAAGTCGCCCATGCGGTAGAACATCAACTGATCAGGGTGCTGGTTCTTGAGTCGCCAGTACTGCTGCATCATTGGAGTGTGGGAGGACAGATCGGACGTGTTTTTACTCATTGGGTCGTAGGCAAATTCGTTGAAAGTGATGGGGCAAAGGGCGCGCTTGGCCCAGCATTTATTGCAATGGCGGCAAGGTTAACACGCGAGTTCGGGGGGCGCAGGTCGCAAATGGAGAAGGTAAAACGTAAACGTGGCGACATCTCAGTTCAAGGCACCGCTCCCGTACTCGCAGGTTAAATTTGCCCAATAAAAAGCCCGGCGCCAGGCCGGGCTTCAGAACGCGGTTTTGATGCAATCAGGCGCGCTTTGCCTGGGCCTTCATTATTACAAGGTTTTGTTGCTTGGTCGCTTCGGTGAGAACTTCAGTGTAAACGCGCTTTTTCTGATCGGATTTTGCGTCACGAATAAAGTCGGCAAAGGAGCTTTTCACACCTTTGGACAAGCCAAGCTTGATCGAAATCATCAATGTGCTCCTGATGGTGGCCTGAGCTTGGCCTCGAGATCGGCCCACGTATGCTGCTCAGGGATATGGTAGTCAATCTTATCGACACCCGCTTTGTAGAGACGTCCAGAGTTGTCGATGTGTTTGATGAGCAAATCCACGTGAACGCTGCTCCCGTACTCTAGCTTAAGGGCATTCACTACGTCACGCGCGGCAAAGTATTGCTCGATGAAATGCTCTTTACGAATTCTTCTGCCCTCGGCCTCCTCACGGGCCTTCACGAACTCCCATGCAAGCATGGGGTTTTGATACACATACAATATCTGTACGAATCTTCCCTTTTTCAACGAGCGTTCGACATTTCTTTTGGCGACCGTAAGATTCGAAAACGTGCCATCGAGAAGAAAGGACTGTCGTTGGTCGAGAGCATGGTCGATCATTTTTTCGACCAGAATCGACACTCCTCGTTGGAAAAGCCAGGAATTTGCTCCGTTATAAGTGGCAAACTCGTTGCGAAGTTCATCGGGATCGATTCGTAAAATAGGGGTGTCAGCGAACAGGTTTATAAGAGCGACTGAGGCCTCAGTTTTTCCTGCGCCCGGTGATCCTGCCATGAATACAGACACTGGCGACTCTTCCGACGGATAGATCGCTTTGTCTGTCAGGCGTCTGGCAATTGACTTTTTATTTGAGCGAGCAAATCGCAGTGCTTCTTCTGAGATTTCGATCTCTGCGACTGTCATTTTGTCAGTGTCGTGAAATGCGGCCTGCTCCATCAAAACATCCCCATTTGTTTCAGTGGTGTATCAAAGATTATCACTCGGATAAAACCTCAGAGCTGGCCGAAACCTCACCTAACACATATTAGCGCCCGCATAAGATATGCAAATTAGCATTTGCCAACCCCAAAATCTCCCGTCACTATCCTCGTTATGCAAAAACGCAACGTTTCTATCGTCTTACGTGAACTGCTGGACCGCGACCGGATCTCCCCCACGGAGCTTCACCGGCGTACCGGCGTGCCTCAATCCACGCTGTCCCGGATCCTCAGCGGCAAGATCGTTGATCCGTCGGACAAGCACATTTCCCGCATCGCCGAGTATTTCCGTGTGAGCACCGACCAACTGCGCGGGCGCGTGGCGGTGGGCGTTTCGCGGGAAGATGGACGCGACCCGATGCATTCGGAACTCAAGGACATAAGCCTGTGGGACGACGACACGCCCGTGAATGACGACGAGGTGTCGATCCCCTTTCTGCGCGAGGTTGAATTGGCTGCTGGATCAGGAAGATTCGTCATCGAGGAAAGCGAGAAGGCCAGCCTGCGGTTCGGCAAGCGCAGCCTGCGGCATAACGGTGTGCAGTTCGACCAGGCCAAGTGTGTGACGGTGCGTGGCAACAGCATGTTGCCGGTGCTGCGTGATGGCGCGACGGTCGGGGTGAACGCGGGCAAAAGCGGCATTGGTGATATCGTCGATGGTGACTTGTATGCCATCAACCACAACGGCCAATTGCGGGTTAAACAGCTCTACCGCCTGCCTTCCGGGATTCGCCTGCGCAGTTTCAATCGTGATGAGCACCCGGATGAGGACTACAGCTTCCAGGATATCCAGGATGAGCAGATCAGTATCCTGGGTCATGTGTTTTGGTGGGGTATGTACGCCCGTTAACCTCCTTCTGTAAGACAAAGCCCGCCAAAGAGCGGGTTTTTTTACGTCTGTAAAAAACCACTCAACCCGCAGCCTACAAGCCCGAAAATGCATTCGTGCATTACCTTGTGGAAAATAAATGCATTTGTGCATTGACTGTATATGCATACATGCATATTCTCCATCTCAAGCCAGCCAACAAGGCCTGGTGGAGGCGGCAAGGATGCTGCCAGTCAACACAAGGAAGTCACGCAGCACCGGCAAGGACGCCATCCGAGCGATGGCAAGGACGCCAGCAACACCGGCAAGGAAGCCGACGCTCTTTAGTTTCACCGCTTAACAAACAGGCAGCGATGAACCGGCCTTAACGGTTCAGAGGGTTGGCAACTGACCCGGGTGTGCAGCGTAAAGCACCAGAAGCAGTTATCCGGCAGACAGGGATCGTGGTCGGAAAAACATCGAGGAAAGATCCGTACCGCGCCAGTAGCGCCGAAAGATCGAAAGTGGACCGCATTACTGAAAAGCCCGGGCAACCGGGCTTTTTGGAATGCCTACCTACCCATGGATTTACCCAAGAACCGGCCCTGTGCCGGGAGTGCTCAGCCAGGAGGCGTGACATGACAAACGAGCAGCAAGCGTTAGCGGAAATGCCTATCTGGCTGGTGATCGTATTGGCGCTGATTGGCGGTGTATCCGGCGAAATGTGGCGCGCCGACAAGGAGGGCGCCCGCGGTTGGTCACTGATCCGGCGCCTGGCGCTGAGGTCTGGGGCATGCATGGTCTGCGGGGTATCGGCATTGATGCTGTGCTACGCCGCCGGCATGTCGATCTGGACCGCCGGCGCCATTGGCTGCCTGACGGCCATGGCCGGTGCGGACGTGGCCATCGGCCTTTATGAACGCTGGGCGGCCAAGCGCATCGGGGTCAACGAGACCCCAACCTCTCGCCCGGATCAGCAGTAACCGCTGCAAGGATGCAAGCAGATGACACTTCTCGAAAAACCTTCCCAGCTGCCTGTGGCGATTGGCGAAGTGCTGAAGCGCGCGTTCCCACAACTACGGGTCGGTAATCACCATGACCTCTCCGACACGGGCGACAAAACCGGCATTTTGATCAGCGTGGAGCGCAATGGCCCGGGCGTTCGCTCCCTTGCCGGGCGCAAGGCGCATGCCTTGTCGGTTTCACTCAGGGCTACGGTCGTCAGTGGCTCGGCGCCCTTTGACGCCTGCGACCTGGCCAGCCGACTGATGGATTTGGCCCTGGATAACCGCTGGGGCCTGCCGCCCGATCAATGTGACCTGCCCACCGCGATTGTCGCGGCACCTTCCGTGCTCACCAGCGCGGAAACGGACTATGACACTTGGATTGTATCCTTCACCCAGAACTTCTACCTCGGACTGTCTCTGCTCAAAGATCCCGCAGGCATGCCGCCGTCTACGGACCTGTATGTAGGTGGGTGTGAGAGGGCGGCGAATGTAACGCCGCTTCCTAATCAATCACACGGAAAAGGTGGTTCAGTAAAAGGATTTTGCAGATGTTGAAAGAATTCAGATGCGGTAACTGCAACCGACTTCTCGCCCGCACGGGTGGGTTTACAGAGCTCCAGATCAAATGTTCCCGATGTGGGACGCTGAATCATGTGAAGGCCGCGAGCCTCGAGCAATCGCCCATGAGCGCCATACGCCCAATTCAGAGGCCTGAACTTAAATCAGCTCAGTAATGGAGTTTAAAATGGAAAACGCAAGCTCGGCGTCTCAAACCTTGCAAGATCTTTGGACTCAAGTACAACCGGTGGATAACACTGGCATGCTTAGGCGCGTGGTTTTTGCGCAAGGCAAGTTTTATGCGGTTGGTGGTAACGGTCTTAACACAACCACTCAGGTTGTCAGCGGAGGCGTAACTGGTACAGCGTGGACCAAGCTTAAGGGCGCCGTCACCTCTGATAGCGCAAAGGTCCTCAACGAGCTGTACTGGAACGGTATTGGGGTATCGCTTCAAGCCCTTTCTCAATCCGGCAATCTGATCTTCGGCGACGCAGCACGCCCTGAAAGGGTTTGGACAGACCTTACGGCAACTGTTCGCGCGTCCGGAGACTTGCAAGGCATTGTGTTTTATCAACCAATTTCCGGTAACAGCTACACCTGGATACTGGTTGGGTCTAACGGTAAAGTCTTTTCCCGTTATAGCGATTGGTCAGGCCTGGTGGAGCGCACTACGACCTTCACTTCTAGCGAGACTGTGTACTGCGTCAACGTCATTGGCAGTTTTGTGTTGGTTGCGGGATCGAATGGGAAGCTGCTTAGCGCAGTGAAGATGGCGACGGAAAATCCGCAAACATTCACGCCCAGAACCAGCACCTTTGGCACTAGCACTATCCTTTCCATGAAGCTTTGCAACGGGAAAATGTTTATCGTTGGTGCGGATGGCAAGATGGCATATTCATCCGATGGGCTTAGCTGGACTGCTGTTGAAGATACCAGTTTCGGTGGAACCATCATCCGCGACATTGCTTACGGTAATGGCAAGTATGTAGCTGTCGGCGACGGCGGCAAGACAGCCGTTTCCGAGGATGGGATCGGTTGGGTTCAGCAAGCCAACACTTTCGCAGGAGCCGATATCCGGAGCGTCGCCTATGGCAACGGCAAGTTTATAGCTGTTGGTGCAGATGGCATGATTGCTTACTGGATTCCATGATCTTCTGTCTCCTTGCGTAATAGAGCCCAGCCGTCGCGCTGGGCTTTTTCATTTCTGATTCAGGCTCGCCACAGCCAGGGTGGCCCTTCGGGGGATGCCTGGACGCTGATAAGCCGGTAGTGCAGCGCTACGGAAAAAAACCGGCCGCCCGTGCGCTCTGTTCACACCAGACTTCCAGAGTGGCGCGAGACTGGATTGGCGAGATCGATGCATTGGGGCGTCGACGCTGGGCTGGTCTTTGGCTGACTGCGGGAAAGACCGCGCACCTATTCAGGGCCTCGACATGATCGGGGCCTTTTCGTTTTCGGCTCCACCACACCCATTGCTCCGAGCTGGGAGTGCTGCTGGGGCCGTTCCAATTCAAGTCATGCCCCACGGAGTCGAGCGCATGGAGTATTTACAGCGCCTGCTCGACAAGATCGACCGGTTCGAATTATTGATTGCGGGCCTCGTCGGGGCGGTGATCGCCAGTTGTTGGCACAAGGACGACCTGGCGAATTGGCGTACCTGGGTGATCTTCTTAATCACTGGGCGCGCGAGTTCGTTGCACCTGGCTGGAATGGTCAGTGCCTATCGCAGTTCTAACACGGACGTTGGTTTGTCTACCTAGGGGGCTTTCAAGGTGACCGTGGTGGTGATAACGCAGCCTCAATTGATTCAAATCATTCCAGGCGCTAGCCGTATGGCGGGAGTTTTTTCAACCGCGTTGAATGCGTCTTTTGTTCGGTACGAAATCAACAGCGTGCTGCGCGCCGCCGCTTTTCTCGCGCAGATCGGCCACGAATCCGGCGAACTGCACTACGTACGCGAACTCGGCAGCGATACTTATTTGAGCAAGTACGACACCGGTACGTTGGCCGCGCGCCTGGGCAATACGCCTGAAGCGGACGGCGACGGCCAAAAGTACCGGGGCAGGGGGCTGATCCAGGTCACCGGTCGCCGCAACTACCTGGCATGCAGCCAAGCGCTGTTCGGCGATGATCGCTTGCTGCAACAACCCGAATTACTGGAGCAACCACAATGGGCCTGTGAATCCGCCGCCTGGTTCTGGCAAAGCAATGGCTTGAATGAACTCGCCGACAAGGACCAGTTCACCACCATCACCCGGCGTATCAACGGCGGGCTCAATGGCCTGGAGGACCGTTTGCAGTTGTGGGCGCGGGCGAAGGTGGTTTTATGCGTTTCTTAGTTGCGATTGGCGTATGCGTGCTGGTGGTCGTTGTCTGGCAGGTGCAGGCGTGGCGGTACGGGGCACAGATTGAACGCTTGTCGGCCGCACAGACCCAGAAAGCCCTGCATCTACAGCAGGCCGAGCAAGACAGACGGCTGGCCCTTGAGCAACAGCTCAGTGCCATCGACCAACAACATGCCCGGGAGTTGAGCGATGCCCAACGTACTCAAGCAGCTTTGCGTGACCGCATTGCCACTGCTGATGTGCGGCTGTCAGTCCTTCTCGACGCCTCCAGTGGCTGCCCAATGCCAGCCGCCACCGCCGCCGGCAGCGTGGTTCATGCAGCCCCGCGAGCCCGACTTGACCCAGCGCATGCTCAGCGAATTATCCGCATCACCGACGACGGCGACAGCGCCCTGATTGCCTTGCGTGCCTGCCAGGCGTATGTGCGAGCCGTCGCCCGTTAGTGTCTTGAGACAGTCCGTCACTTGCGTGTGAGATTGTCTCCTGTAGGGTAGGCGAACCCCCGCCCACGACTGGAGACGACCGTGAAGGAAATCACTCAACTGGCTGCTGAACTGGGGCGCCGTTTGCAGGTGCTCAACGCCCACGTCACCACCGCCGAGTCCTGCACCGGCGGCGGAATCGCGGAAGCCATTACGCGGATTCCGGGAAGTTCGGCCTGGTTCGAGGCGGGGTATGTCACCTATTCCAATCGCCAGAAGACCCGCCAGTTGAATGTGCCGGAAACGTTGTTTCCAAAAGTCGGCGCCGTCAGCCAGGAAGTGGTGGAGGCAATGGTGCGTGGTGCACAGGAAAAAAGCCTGGCGCGCTTTGCCGTGGCGGTCAGTGGTGTAGCGGGACCGGATGGCGGCTCGCCGGACAAACCCGTGGGCACGGTATGGCTGGCTTTCGGCGTCGGCGAGGAGGTCACGGCCGAGCTTGAGCACTTCACCGGCAACCGCGACGAGGTCCGCCGACAAACGGTAAAGGCCGCGCTAGAGGGCTTGTTGCGACGAGCTGCAGCAGAAATAGAAAATCAGGGGTAGGCGATCTCCGATCTTTGTGGAACAATACTGTCTACTTATACAGGTGTTGGCCGCCCCGGCCTTATTGATTACGTGAGGACTTTAATGGACGACAACAAGAAGAAAGCCTTGGCTGCGGCCCTGGGTCAGATCGAACGTCAATTCGGCAAGGGTGCCGTAATGCGTATGGGCGATCATGACCGTCAGGCGATCCCGGCTATTTCCACGGGCTCTCTGGGTCTGGACATCGCGCTCGGCATTGGCGGCCTGCCAAAAGGCCGTATCGTTGAAATCTACGGTCCTGAATCTTCCGGTAAAACTACCCTGACTTTGTCGGTGATTGCCCAGGCGCAGAAAATGGGCGCCACCTGTGCGTTCGTCGACGCCGAGCACGCCCTGGACCCTGAATACGCCGGCAAACTGGGCGTCAACGTCGACGACCTGCTGGTTTCCCAGCCGGACACCGGTGAGCAAGCCCTGGAAATCACCGACATGCTGGTGCGCTCCAACGCCATCGACGTGATCGTGGTCGACTCCGTGGCGGCCCTGGTACCCAAGGCTGAAATCGAAGGCGAAATGGGTGACATGCACGTGGGCCTGCAGGCCCGTCTGATGTCCCAGGCGCTGCGTAAAATCACCGGTAACATCAAGAACGCCAACTGCCTGGTGATCTTCATCAACCAGATCCGTATGAAGATCGGCGTGATGTTCGGCAGCCCGGAAACCACCACCGGTGGTAACGCGCTGAAGTTCTACGCTTCGGTCCGTCTGGACATCCGTCGTACCGGCGCGGTGAAAGAAGGTGACGAGGTTGTCGGTAGCGAAACCCGCGTTAAAGTCGTGAAGAACAAAGTGGCCCCGCCTTTCCGTCAGGCCGAGTTCCAGATTCTCTACGGCAAGGGTATCTACCTGAACGGCGAGATGATCGACCTGGGCGTGCTGCACGGTTTCGTCGAGAAATCCGGTGCCTGGTATGCCTACAACGGCAGCAAGATCGGTCAAGGCAAGGCCAACTCGGCCAAGTTCCTGGCGGACAACCCGGACATCGCCGCCACGCTTGAAAAGCAGATTCGCGACAAGCTGCTGACTGCTGCTCCAGACGTGAAAGCTGCCGCCAACCGCGAGCCGGTTGAAGAAGTGGAAGAAGCTGACACTGACATCTAACGATGACAGTTGTATTGGATACACTCGTCGCCGTTCGGCGCACTGCAATGGACCTGCTCGCTCGCCGCGAGCACGGTCGAGTCGAGCTGACGCGTAAATTGCGTCAGCGCGGCGCAGAGCCCGAGATGATCGAAAGCGCCCTCGACCGCTTGACGGAAGAGGGGCTGCTTTCCGAAGCCCGTTATCTAGAAAGTTTTGTCTCGTACCGAGCCCGTTCGGGTTATGGCCCGGCGCGTATTCGCGAAGAGCTGAGCCAGCGAGGCCTGCAACGAGCGGATATCGACCTTGCCCTGCGCGAGTGCGGGATCAGTTGGCAGGCGCAGTTGGAAGACACCTGGCGGCGCAAGTTCTCTGGCCATCTGCCGATTGATGCCAAGGAACGGGCGAAGCAGGGACGATTCCTCAGCTATCGCGGGTTTTCGATGGAAATGATCAGCCGCTTGTTGAGCGGCCGAGACATGGACGACTGAACACCGCTGTAGAGGTGAGCGAGCTGTTGTGGCGAGGGAGCTTGCTCCCGCTGGGCTGCGCAGCAGCCCCAATTGCTTCACCTGATACACCACCAAAAAAGACCCACTATGAAAATAGTGGGTCTTTTTTTTTGCCCTCAAAAAATCACGCCGGCTCCGGCGCCACTCGCTGCTGCGCCTTGCCCTGAGCCTGTGCCCAGTTCTCCGGTGAATTGATGTAGTCCACCAACTCCCGCAGCCGGCCCTGATCGCGCCCGTTGAAGTTGAACACCAGCCGCGTCAAATGGCTGAACCTCGGTTCATCATGTTCCTCGCCGGTATACGAGAGCTGCTGGAACTCTCCACTCAGTCGCAGGCTGGCGAACTCGCCTTGCAAATGGGCCAATGCGCGTTCACTGAGCGGGTGATTCATGCGCACCACAAACTCGCGTTTCAGCCAACGGGTGGAGTGGAAGTTGGCATAAAACTGGTTGATCTCTTCCACAGCCTCTTCGGCGCTGTACACCAGGCGTACCAGCTTGAGGTCGGTGGGCAGGATGTAGCGGTTGGCTTCCAACTGGCTGCGGATAAAGTCCAGGGCGCCTTGCCAGAACCCACCACCCGGCGCGTCCAGCAGCACCACCGGGACCAGTGGGCTCTTGCCGGTCTGGATCAGGGTCAGCACTTCCAATGCTTCATCCAGGGTGCCGAAACCGCCCGGGCACAGCACCAAGGCATCGGCCTCCTTGACGAAGAACAGCTTGCGGGTAAAGAAGAAGTGGAAGGACAGCAGGTTCTCAGTGCCATCGATGGTCGGGTTGGCATGCTGTTCAAACGGCAGGGTGATGTTGAACCCCAGGCTGTGTTCCAGGCCCGCGCCTTCGTGGGCGGCGGCCATGATGCCGCCGCCGCCGCCGGTGATCACCATCAGGTCCGAACGTGCCAGTGCCGCGCCGACTTCGCGGGCCAGTGCATACAACGGGCTTTCTATCGGTGTGCGAGCCGAGCCGAACACCGTGACCTTGCGGCGGCCCTTGAACTGTTCGAGCACGCGGAAGGCATTGTCCAATTCGCGGATGGCTTGCAGGGTGATCTTGGCGTTCCAGCGGTTGCGGTCGTCCTGGGCCATGCGCAGCACGGTGAGGATCATGTCGCGATACAGGGGAATATTCGGGCTGTTGGGGGCGATCAGTTGGAGTTGTGCGTCGACCTGCTGGGTGAGGTCGGTGCCGTGTTCTTCGAAGTGTCGGAGCAGGCGGTCATTCGGTTCGTAAGGCATTCAACTTCTCCTTCTTGCAGGGCACCTTCGCCGCAGGCGACGACACTGCTTGTGTCGCTGTTCGCCGTAGGGGCAACCTTCTTTTGCCCTGAAAATGTTACAGAACAGCATGAAAAGCGCTGTGGATGAACGGTTGGGATGACTTGATCATGGGCCGGAAAACCGTTGGCTGGCAACCACTTATTGGTCGCTCAATACGGAGTCTAGCTGTCTGGAAGCACTTGAAGCGGGGGGGAGTGCGCGCCACCGAACGGCAGCACGCGAAGGTCAAGCCGTTACTTTTTCTTTTTTGCCGCAGCCGGTGCCGGGCAATCCGCTTCCACGAACTTCACCGAGGCCACAGGACGGTTGGTCTTGTTCTCAGTGATTTCGTAACGCATCACCGCACCCTTGGCCATCAGCTCGCGGTAGCCCTTGTTCAGGCACACGCTCTGACCGAGCTGGAAGTACACCGCCTTGGGGTTGGCGCGCATCTGTTCGGCGCGGTCGGGCAAGACGCTCAGGTGGTCGATCAGTTGCATGCCTTCAACGGTGTAGGCCACTTCCAGGGTCTTTTCGTCGATTTCCCGGGGCAGGTCCTTGTTGCTCTCAGCCGCGACGCTTTGCAGCTTGCGGTTCATTTGGGCCTCCAGCAGCGAGGCCGCCTGGGCGCACACGGGCAATACCAGCGCGAGGGCGACGGATGGGGCGACAAGGCGCAGCATGGAACGCAGCATGAAACTCTCCTGATTCGGTTACTGGTGCATAGACCAGCCACTGCGCTGTGCGTTCAGTGGCGCGCAATTATAGGTGAGCCCTTGCCACTACAGCCAGGCGTATCGCTGGTAAACTGCCGCCACTTCAGCCGTCCACGAGTTTTCACCGTGTCGATCTACCCGTCCCACCGGCGCATCCGATGAGCCACGCCGTTTCCCGTCTGCGCACCCAGCGTCTGGCCCGTGCCGTCCGGCCGTTCCTCAACCGTGGTTCACGTGCCGAGCGCTGCCCCGGCTGCCGGGTCATTCCTGAGTACTGCCTGTGTGCCTGGCGGCCCAACGTCGCCGCCACTTCAGCGATGTGCCTGCTGATGCATGACGTGGAACCCATGAAACCCAGCAATACAGGCTGGCTGATCGCCGATGTGATCGACGACACCACCGCGTTCGCCTGGTCACGTACCGAGGTCGATCCAGACCTGCTCACATTGCTGGCCGACCCGCAGTGGCAGCCTTATATCGTGTTCCCCGGCGAATTCGTCGCACCGGAGCGCGTCGTCAGCGAGGTGAAGGTAGAGGAGGGCAAGCGTCCGCTGTTCATCCTGCTGGATGGCACTTGGAGCGAAGCGCGCAAAATGTTCCGCAAAAGCCCCTACCTGGAGCATTTGCCGGTGCTCAGCCTGGCGCCCGAGCAGCTATCGCGCTACAAACTGCGCCGTTCCAAGCGCGACGACCACTTCTGCACCGCCGAAGTCGCTGCTCTATGCCTTGAGCTGGCCGATGACCTGGTGGCCAGTGAAGTCCTGGACGCCTACCTGGATGTGTTCAGCACCCATTACCTGGCCGCCAAGTTCCAGATGCCGCTGGATCCGACGGATACTGTTCATACGCGCCTTGCTCCCTATATTGCGACGGTATAACCAGACGACGTTTGCATGATGGCACCCCAACCCCGCAACCCGCTAAAATGCCCACGGGCGTAGCGCTTGACCCCCCAGGCTACGCTGGGCATGCTGGGCGCCGATCAGGGCACCCCTAAAAAACAGGATCATTTAATCAATGGCCACATACGAAATCCTGATAGCCGATGACCACCCGCTTTTTCGCAGTGCGTTGCACCAGGCCGTGACCTTGGGCCTTGGCCCGGACGTCCGCCTGGTTGAAGTGGCCAGCATTGCCGAGCTGGAAGCCCGCCTTACCGAGAAATCCGACTGGGACCTGGTGCTGCTCGACCTGAACATGCCCGGTGCCTACGGTTTCTCCGGTTTGGTGCTGTTGCGCGGCCAGTACCCGCAGATCCCCGTGGTGATGGTCTCGGCCCAGGAAGAAGCCGACGTGGTGGTGCGCTCCAAGGAGTTTGGCGCCAGCGGTTTCATTCCCAAGTCCAGTGCGATGGAAGATATCCAGAAAGCCGTACGCACCGTGCTGGATGGCGATGTGTCCTGGCCGCCGCAAGCGTTTGAAGAAATCAACGTGTCCGACGAAGCCAAGGCCGCCCGCGATGGCCTTGCCAGCCTGACACCGCAGCAGTTCCGGGTGCTGACCATGGTCTGCGAAGGCTTGTTGAACAAGCAGATTGCCTACGAGTTGAGCGTATCGGAAGCCACCATCAAGGCCCACGTCACGGCGATCTTCCGCAAACTGGGCGTGCGTACCCGCACCCAGGCGGCGCTGCTCTTGCAACAACTTGAGTCAATTTCGCAGCATTAAGCTGTCATCGATTCACGCTTTTTTGACTTGGCGTGATCTAGTTTCCCCACTTCTTTGGTTCAGTTGCCTACGTCTATGTCGCCTTTCAAGGGTCAAACCGGTATCAAACGTATCTTCAATGCTGGGGGCTATTCCCTGGATGGCCTGCGTGCGGCTTTCACCGGCGAGGCGGCGTTCCGCCAGTTGGTGTTGCTCAACGTGATCCTGATCCCATTGAGCTTCTTCCTGAATGTGAGCCGGGTCGAGCGTGCGTTGCTCATCGCCGTGTGCCTGCTGGCGTTGATCGTCGAGTTGCTCAACTCGGCAGTCGAAGCGGCAATCGACCGCATTTCCCTTGACCGCCACCCGCTGTCGAAAAACGCCAAGGACATGGGCAGCGCCGCGCAATTCGTTGCGCTGACCATGATCACCCTGGTCTGGGCCGTGATCCTGATCTAACCCTCAGGCAATGCTCGGCAGCACGATCTCGTCGCTGCGCTGAACCCCGGCGGTGAAGGCGCGGCACAGTTCCAGGAACTCGCGCATCGCCGAGGTCTGGTACTTCTGCTTATGCCAGATGAAGTAGAACTGCCGGGCCAGGTCCAGGTCCGGAGTTTCCACCGGTACCAGGCTGCCACGCCGGAATGCGTCGCGCAGGGCCAGTCGTGAAATACAGCCAATCCCCAGCCCCGACTCCACCGCGCGCTTGATTGCTTCGGTGTGCTCCAACTCCAGGCGAATATTCAGCGCACTGCGGTGATGGCGCATGGCTTGGTCAAAGGTCAGGCGTGTGCCTGAGCCTTGTTCCCGCAGGATCCACGCCTCATGGGTCAACTCGTCCATGGTTGCCACGCCGCGCTTGGCTAAATGATGTTGCGGCGCGCAGAACACGACCAGTTCATCCTCCACCCAGGTTTGCACCTCGATATCCGGGTGGCTGCAGTCGCCTTCGATTAGACCTAGGTCAATTTCGTAGTGCGCCACCTGATGCACGATATGCGCAGTGTTCTGCACATGCAGTTTCACCTGGCTCTCGGGGTGTTGCTGCATGAAGCTGCCGATCAGCAACGTTGCCAGGTAATTGCCGATGGTGAGGGTGGCGCCGACCGCCAGGGAACCGAAGCCGGACTTGCCGTTGAGCAGGTCCTCGATCTCCTTGGCCTGGTCCAACAGCGCCACTGCCTGGGGCAATAGCTGATGACCGAGGGCGTTGAGGCTCAGGCGTTTGCCCGCGCGGTCGAATAATTGGCAGCTGGATTGGCGCTCCAGCTCGGTGATCGAGGTGCTGGCGGCGGATTGAGATAAGGCCAGAAGGCCAGCAGCGCGTGAGACGCTTTCCTGCTGGGCGACGGCGACGAAGACTTGCAGTTGACGGAGAGTAAATCGCATATCGATATAACCGATAACCCTTATCTTAATAATCCAGTTAACAGATATTGTCGCCGCCATTAGAATGCTGTGCAATTGCGCAACTACATTTGGCGCAGACCCATTTCCAGGAGTCCCCCGTACATGAGCAACATGAACCACGAGCGTGTCCTCAGTGTTCATCACTGGAACGACACTCTGTTCAGCTTCAAGTGCACCCGCGATCCGGGCCTGCGCTTCGAGAACGGTCAGTTCGTGATGATCGGCCTGCAACAGCCCAACGGCCGCCCGCTCATGCGCGCTTACTCCATTGCCAGCCCGAACTGGGAAGAGCATCTGGAGTTCTTCAGCATCAAGGTGCCGGATGGCCCGCTGACTTCCCAATTGCAGCACTTGAAGGAAGGCGACGAGATCATCATCAGCAAAAAACCGACGGGCACCCTGGTGCTTGACGATTTGAAACCGGGCAAACACCTGTACCTGCTCAGCACCGGTACTGGCCTGGCGCCGTTCATGAGCGTGATCCAGGACCCGGAAACCTACGAGCGCTTTGAAAAGGTGATCCTGTGCCACGGCGTGCGTTACGTCAACGAAGTCGCCTACCGCGAATTCATCACCGAGCACCTGCCGCAGAACGAATTCTTCGGCGAGGCCCTGCGTGACAAGTTGATCTACTACCCGACCGTGACCCGCGAGCCGTTCGAAAACGAAGGCCGCCTGACCGACCTGATGCGCAGCGGCAAGCTGTTCAGCGACATCGGCCTGCCACCGATCAACCCCGAGGACGACCGCGCCATGCTGTGCGGTAGCCCAAGCATGCTGGACGAAACCAGCGAAGTGTTGAACAGCTTCGGCCTGAAAGTTTCGCCACGGATGCGTGAGCCGGGTGATTACTTGATCGAGCGTGCGTTCGTCGAGAAGTAATGCTGGGTCAGTAACAACACTGATCAAAAAAATGTGGGAGCGGGCTTGCTCGCGAAAGCGGAGTGTCAGTCGACAGAGTTATGGACTGATACACCAATTTCGCGAGCAAGCCCGCTCCCACATTTTGTTTCCGGTTTCTTCAGTGGGCTGGGAGTACTTCCAGTACACAAATCACCCCAGGCTCGGGATAGTGCCAACGCACATCCACATCCCAGAACTGCGCGCCATATTCCCGCTCCGGCCCCGGCGTCTGATAAGCCGGCCGTGGATCCTGTGCCAGGCACTGATCAATCAGTTCCACCAGTGGCTCGCCCAGGCGCTGCGCATGGCCTTGTGCCTGTTGCAGGGCGGTCTTCAGCCACTGCACTGGAATCAGCTGCGGCGCGGCGCTCGCGATGTCGTTGGTCGCCGTGTCGACCATGTCGGCATACGGCACATACGGCTTGATATCCAGCACCGGTGTGCCATCGAGCAGATCAATCCCGGAGATCCACAGCCGTCCCGGCTCCACTTTGTCCAACTTCACCACTGACTGGCCAATGCCATTCGGGCGATGGGTCGCACGGGTAGCAAACACGCCCATGGAGGTGTTGCCGCCCAGGCGGGGTGGGCGCACTTTCAGGCGTGGCTTGTCTTCCAGCGCCTGATGGAACAGGAACAACAGCCACACATGGCTGACCTGCTCCAGGCCCTGTACGGCCTCGCCGCCGTCGAACGGCGCCACCAGCTCCAGCACACCACGGGCGGCAGGCGCCAGTTGCGGTTGGCGTGGGATGGCGAACTTCTCCTTGAAACAGGAGCGCACGAAGCCGACGGGCGAGACGTTGTAGCTCATGGCTTAAGCACGCACCCGCAGGGTCAGGCCCTTGAGGAAGTTGCGCAGCAACTGATCGCCACAGGTGCGGTAGTTGGTGTGGCCGAACTTGCGGAACAGCGCGCTCAGTTCAGGCTTGGACACCGGGAACTCGGCGGCCTTGAGGATGGCGTGCATGTCGTCTTCTTTCAGCTCGAAGGCCACGCGCAGCTTCTTGAGGATGATGTTGTTGGTCACCGGGGTCTCGATCGGCTGCGGCGGACGGCTTTCGTCCTTGCCGCGCTTGAAGATCACCAAGCCGTCGAGGAAGTGCGCCATGACTTCATCCGGGCAGAACACGAAGCCTTCCTCCTCGTCTTTCTTGAGGTAGGTCAGCAGGTCGTCCTTGGTCACGTCCATGCCGCCGAGCTTGATGATCTCGACCATCTTGTTGTCGCTGATGTCGAGCATGTAGCGCACGCTGCGCAGTACGTCGTTGTGAATCATGGTGGGCAATCCTGGTATTCAACTGAGGACACCGCGCAAAAGAGGCGGTGTCGAGGAAAGGGTAGCGGCTTAGAACTTCTCTTTGCCGGACAGGTAACGCCATTGGCCAACCGGCACCTTGCCGATGGACACGCCGCCGATGCGGATACGACGGATGGCGACGACTTTGAGGCCAACCGCTTCACAGAACAGCGCGATCACGCCTGGCTGTGGGTTTTTCATCGCAAAACGCAGGCGGTTTTCGTTCTGCCAGCTGGCTTTGACCGCCGGCAGCTCTTTGCCTTTGTAGGTCAGGCCGTGGTTCAGGCGATTGAGGCCGTGGGCAACCATGTCGCCTTCCACTTCCACCACGTACTCCTGCTCGATCTTGGCGGCATCGGCGGTCAACTTGCGCAGGATCTTCCAGTCCTGGGTAAACACCAGCAGGCCGCTGGCCTTGGCTTGCAGGTCGGCGCTGGCGGTGAGGCGCAGGAAGTGGCCCTTGAGCGGGCGCTTGCCGAAGCGGTGTTCTTCCGAGAGGGTGTCGGCGCTGATCGACGCCATGGCCGTTTCGGCATCTACCCCAGCCGGGGCGTGCAGCAGGATGGTCACGGGCTCGGGCGCGGTGGCCTTGGCGTCCGGGTCGAGTTCGACCTTCTGGGTGGTGACCTTGAACTGCGGTTCGTCGATCACTTCACCGTCCACCGAGACCCAGCCGCCTTCGATGAACAGCTCAGCCTCCCGACGGGAGCAACCGACCAGTTCGATAAGGCGTTTGGAGAGGCGTATGGGGTCAGTCATGACAAGGGCCGTAGCAAAAGGGGGCGGCTATTGTACCTGTGTGGGCGCGGTTAATCCCGGCCCCATTTCATTTAGCCTTGACTGGCTTGCTGCTGCACCTGGCGCAAGCGCATATGCAACAACGGATAGGGCTGCCCCAAGCCGTCATGCTCCGTGCGTCCGATCACTTCGAAACCCTGTTTGAAGTAAAAACCCAAGGCCTGGGGGTTTTGTTCGTTGACGTCCAGCTGATCGGCGTTCAGGTGCTCGATCGCATAGCGCAGCAGTTGCCGACCCAGGCCTTCGCCCCGGTGCTTGGGGGCGATGAATAGCATCTCCACCTTGCCCGACGCCACGCCGGCAAACCCGGTGATACGCTGACGCGGGTCTTTGGTGCAGATCAACATCACAGCGTCCAAGTAACGCGTCAGCACCAGGTTCTTCAGCAATACGATGTAACTGTCCGGTAGAAAATCATGGGTGGCACGGACCGAGTCTTCCCAGATTTGTGCCAATTGCGTGTAGTCGCTGGTTTTAGGTGTGTGGATAACCGAATGCTGACGCATGCCCGCTGCCCCTTGCCGATGATTGGCGTCGATGGGCAAAACGATAGACCTAAAAAAGCCCCGCATCTTGTCCAGAGGCGGGGCTTTTTCAGTTTATTTACGGCTTAGTCACGCTTTTCAGCCCACAAGTCGTATTCGTCGGCATCGGTCACGGTGCACCAGACCTTGTCGCCCGGCTTCAACCCGCTGGCATCGTCGATAAACACGTTACCGTCGATTTCCGGCGCATCGAAGAAGCAACGGCCGACTGCACCTTGCTCGTCGACTTCGTCGATCAGCACTTCGATTTCCTTGCCGATGCGCAGTTGCAGGCGCGCCGAGCTGATGGCCTGTTGGTGCGCCATGAAACGCTCCCAACGGTCCTGCTTGACGTCGTCCGGCACCACGGCCAGGTCCAGCAGGTTGGCTGGTGCGCCTTCCACCGGCGAGTACTGGAAGCAGCCGACGCGGTCCAGTTGGGCTTCGGTCAGCCAGTCCAGCAGGTACTGGAAGTCTTCTTCGGTTTCGCCGGGGAAGCCGACGATGAAGGTCGAACGGATGATCAGCTCCGGGCAGATCTCGCGCCAGTTCTTGATGCGCGCCAGGGTCTTGTCTTCGAACGCCGGGCGCTTCATGGCCTTGAGCACTTTCGGGCTGGCGTGCTGGAACGGGATGTCCAGGTACGGCAGGATCTTGCCGGCGGCCATCAGCGGGATCAGCTCGTCCACGTGCGGGTACGGATAAACATAGTGCAGGCGTACCCACACGCCCAGGCTGCTGAGGGCTTCGCACAGTTCGGTCATGCGGGTTTTCACCGGCGCGCCGTTCCAGAAGCCGGTGCGGTACTTCACATCGACGCCGTAGGCGCTGGTGTCCTGGGAGATCACCAGCAGCTCTTTGACGCCGGACTTGACCAGGCGCTGGGCCTCATCGAGCACGTCACCGACCGGACGGCTGACCAACTTGCCGCGCATCGACGGGATGATGCAGAAGCTGCAGCTATGGTTGCAGCCTTCGGAAATCTTCAGGTATGCGTAGTGGCGCGGGGTCAGCTTGATGCCTTGCGGCGGCACCAGGTCGATCAGCGGGTTGTGGTCCTGGCGTGGTGGCACCACTTCGTGCACGGCGTTGACCACCTGCTCGTACTGCTGCGGACCGGTCACCGCCAGCACGCTCGGGTGCACGTTGCGGATATTGCCTTCTTCCACGCCCATGCAGCCGGTCACGATGACCTTGCCGTTTTCCTTGATCGCTTCGCCGATCACTTCCAGGGATTCCGCTTTGGCCGAATCGATGAAGCCGCAGGTGTTGACCACCACCACGTCAGCGTCCTGGTAAGTGGACACAACGTCGTAGCCTTCCATACGCAGTTGCGTAAGGATGCGCTCGGAGTCGACAAGCGCCTTCGGGCAACCCAGGGAAACAAAGCCAACCTTGGGGTTGGCTTTTGCGATGGTGGTGGACATGTCTAACCTCGGTATTGAATGACGCCGCCAGTCGGGCACGACAAGGCTGCGGACGGGCGCTTGGTGCGCCTCTGATCAAAAAGTGCGCAATTCTAGCGACGGGCAACGCACTTGACCAGCTTTATGCAGGGAAATGCGACGAGTGCTGCGCTATGCTTCGCGCCGTTGCGCGTAGGTAATGTCCTAAGGTCAACAAAACGTCTGTTACGAGAAGTAAAACAGCGCATGCTAGGGTCAGCTTAGACGCGTTGTTAATAAAAGACCGCAGGTCAAAGGGCAGGAGTGGTTGATGGGTCACGCGAGTAATCAGGCAGCAGGTGCCGAGCAGTCAAACGCCAAGCCGATTGGCATGCTGGTGGCAGCGGTCGGGGTGGTTTACGGCGATATCGGGACCAGCCCGCTCTACACCCTTAAAGAGGTGTTCAACGGCGGTTATGGGGTTCAGGTCAATCATGACGGCGTGCTGGGGATCCTGGCGCTGATCTTCTGGTCGCTGATCTGGGTGGTGTCGATCAAGTACATGCTGTTCGTGCTGCGCGCCGATAACCAGGGCGAGGGCGGCATCATGGCGCTCACGGCACTGGCACGACGGGCGGCGGGGGAGCGCAAGAAGTTGCGCAGTTTCCTGGTGGTGTGTGGCCTGTGCGGCGCGGCGCTGTTCTACGGCGACAGCATGATCACCCCGGCGATTTCCGTATTGTCTGCAGTTGAGGGCCTGGAACTGGCCTTCGACGGCCTGGAGAAATGGGTCGTGCCCATTGCCTTGGTGGTGCTGGTGGCGCTGTTCCTGATCCAGAAACATGGCACCGACCACATCGGCAAGCTCTTCGGGCCAGTGATGGTGACCTGGTTCCTGGTGCTGGGCGGCCTCGGTGTGTATGGCATCACCCTGCACCCTGAAGTGCTCAGTGCGATGAACCCGATGTGGGCGGTGCGCTTCTTCGAGGCGCATCCTGGCATTGGCGTGGCCATCCTGGGCGCGGTGGTGCTGGCACTGACCGGCGCCGAAGCGCTGTATGCCGACATGGGCCACTTCGGCCGCAAACCCATCGCCCGCGCCTGGTTCATCCTGGTGCTGCCGGCGCTGGTGCTCAATTATTTTGGCCAGGGCGCCATGCTGCTCGGTGACCCGGAAGCCGCGCGCAACCCGTTCTACCTGCTGGCGCCGAGCTGGGCGCTAATCCCGCTGGTGGTGTTGTCCACACTGGCCACGGTGATTGCCTCCCAGGCGGTGATTTCCGGCGCGTTCTCGTTGACGCGCCAGGCGATCCAGCTGGGCTACATCCCGCGCATGCACATTCAGCACACCTCCAGCGCCGAACAGGGCCAGATCTACATCGGCGCGGTGAACTGGTCGCTGATGGTGGGTGTGATCCTACTGGTGCTGGGTTTTGAGTCGTCCAACGCCTTGGCATCGGCCTACGGCGTGGCAGTGACCGGCACCATGCTGATGACTACCATTCTGGTGTCGGCAGTGATGCTGTTGCTGTGGAAATGGCCGCCGATCCTGGCCGTTCCGGTCCTGGTCTGCTGCCTGTTGGTGGACGGTCTGTATTTCGCGGCCAACGTGCCGAAGATCATCCAGGGCGGCGCCTTCCCGGTACTGGCGGGCATCGTGCTGTTTGTGCTGATGACCACCTGGAAGCGCGGCAAGCAGTTGCTGGTGGAGCGTCTCGACGAAGGCGGCCTGCCGCTGCCGATCTTCATCAGCAGCATCCGCGTGCAGCCGCCTCATCGCGTGCAGGGCACCGCCGTGTTCCTCACCGCGCGCCCGGACGCCGTGCCCCACGCGCTGTTGCACAACCTGCTGCACAACCAGGTGTTGCATGAGCAAGTGGTGCTGCTGACGGTGGTCTACGAGGATATTCCCCGCGTACCGGCCGCACGGCGGTTCGAGGTGGATGCCTACGGCGAAGGCTTCTTCCGCGTGATCCTGCACTTCGGTTTCACCGATGAGCCGGACGTGCCAGAGGCGTTGAAGTTGTGTCACCTGGATGACCTGGACTTCAGCCCGATGCGCACCACCTACTTCCTCAGCCGCGAAACGGTCATCGCCTCGCGGATCAAGGGCATGGCCCGTTGGCGCGAAGCCTTGTTCGCCTTTATGTTGAAGAACGCCAACGGCAACCTGCGCTTCTTCAAACTCCCGGTAAACCGGGTGATCGAGCTGGGCACCCAGGTCGAAATGTAAGCTGTTGCAACACGGGGGCCGGCAATCGGCTCCCGCTTTTCGTTCTGAACCCTGTGCAATCCAGCGTTGTCGACTAGGCTCTAAGCACTGTTTGAATAGTGCCCACAGAACCCAGAAGAGGTGCGCCATGAGTCAGCTGCTCGAACCTTATACCCTCCGTCAATTGACCCTGCTCAACCGCATCGCCGTGTCGCCCATGTGCCAATACTCAAGCGTCGATGGCCTGGCTAATGACTGGCACCTGGTACACCTCGGCAGCCGTGCCGTCGGCGGCGCCGGGCTGATTTTCACCGAAGCCACCGCCGTGACTGCCGATGGCCGCATCACCGCCCAGGATCTGGGCTTGTGGCATGACGCACAAATCGAACCGCTGCAACGCATCACACGTTTCATTGCGGCCCAGGGGGCGGTGGCCGGCATCCAATTGGCCCATGCCGGGCGCAAGGCCAGCACTCACCGGCCTTGGATCGGCAAGCACGGCAGCGTCAAACCGGAGGATGGCGGCTGGACGCCGGTAGGGCCATCGCCGATTGCCTTCGACCCTCAGCACACCCAGCCCAAGCCATTGGACGAAGGCCAGATCCAGCAAGTGATCGCCGATTTTGTCGCCGCCGCCAAGCGCGCGTTGACCGCAGGCTTCGAAGTGGTGGAAATCCACGCAGCCCATGGTTACCTGTTGCATCAATTTCTCTCACCCATCAGCAACCAGCGTCAGGACCAGTACGGCGGCTCGTTCGAAAACCGCATTCGCCTGGTGCTGCAAGTGACCCAGGCCGTGCGTGAAGTCTGGCCCCAGGAGCTGCCGTTGTTTGTGCGGGTGTCGGCCACCGATTGGGTGGAAGACGGCTGGAACCCCGATGAAACCGTGGAGCTGGCGCGTCGCCTGAAGGACTTGGGGGTGGACCTGATCGACGTCTCGTCCGGTGGCACTGCCGCCAACGCCGAGATCCCTACCGGCCCCGGTTACCAGACGCGCTTCGCCGAGCGCGTGCGCAAAGAGTCAGGCATGGCCACCGGCACCGTTGGCATGATCACCGAGCCGGCCCAGGCCGAGCACATCCTGCGTACCTGCCAGGCCGATATCATCTTCCTGGCCCGTGAGCTGTTGCGTGACCCCTACTGGCCGCTGCATGCCGACGATGACCTGGGCGGGCGCAAGGCTATTTGGCCGGCGCAGTACCAGCGTGCCACGCACCGCGACCAGCCGATCCATGAGTCTGACTTGAGGGATTAGACCGTTGCACGCCGCACCAGAACCCACCCTGATCCGGTGGGTTTTTTTACGACTGCCCAGTGGGAAATGACTGTAGGTATTTGTTACCGAAGAAAATATTTAAGTGATTACTCTAAAAAAGTCGCACGCTCGGCAAGAAGGTTTCTACGCTTAGGGTAAGTCTGATTTCTGGCCCAGGAAGTCAGTCGGTTTGCTCACTGAGGCATTGCGCTTCATGGGAGGTGGTTATGGGCAACGGGAGTATTTGATGGATATCAGGAGAAGCAGTCCATGGCCAAGTCCTATGGTGTAGCGGGGGTGGTGGCGTCTTTTCTGACCCGCAGGGTGTCTTTGCGTGGTCGAAGGCTGAGTTCGGATGAAGCTGAACTGCTGGCGCAATATCGCGCCCTGACCGAAAACGATCAGGTGGCGATGCGCTATTTGATTGGGGCGATGAAGAGTGTGTCGCGGTTCTGAGCACTTGCAGGAGCTGGCTTGCCAGCTCCTGCAAGGGACGATCAGGTGTACTTACGCTGGTCCGGAGCCGGCGGGAAGTACTGGTACAACCAGGTTTCACTCAAGGTGCGGTCCTGGGTGCGAATGAACAGGCGCAGTTCCACCGGCTCCACGCTGTCGCTGGTCGGGTACCAGTCAAACAGGATGCGGTAGCCCTTGATGTTATCCAGCACCAGCACGCTGAAGTCTTTCACTTCGCCATGGGAGCAGGTCACCACCGGCTCGATCCCGGTGCCCGGTGGCAGGCGATCCAGGCCGCCGCCCTTGAAGTCCACGGCAAAACGGCGCGCCCACACGGGTGGATAGTGCTCGCCCGGTGCCCAACCCTCGGTAAAGCCACCCATGCCTGAACGGGTCGCGTCGACTTGGGCTAGCGGTGTGCTCACCGGTGGCAGGGCGCTCCAGTACAGCTTGTAGCCGTAGTTGAGCGAGTCGCCGGCCGTCACGGGTTTTTTCGGGGTCCAGAAGGCCACGATGTTATCCAGGGTCTCACCGGTGGTAGGAATTTCCAGCAGGTCGATGGAGCCTTCGCCCCACGCAGTGGTCGGTTCGACCCACAGGCTTGGGCGCTTGCTGTACCAGTCCACCGTATCCTGGTAACTGGCGAACTCATGGTCGGTCTGCACCAGGCCGAAGCCTTTCGGGTCTTTGTCGGCAAAGGCGTTGAATTGCAGCTTGGCCGGGTTGTTCAGCGGGCGGCAGATCCACTCGCCGTTGCCACGCCACATGGCCAGGCGGTCCGAATCGTGGATCTGCGGGTGGATGGTGTCGCACATGCGCCGCTCGTGGGTGCCGCAGCTGAACATGCTGGTCATCGGTGCGATGCCCAGTTGTTCGATGGTGGTACGTGCATTGATGTGTGCGTCGATCGCCATCACGACCTGGTTGGCCTGGCAGTCGATATCGAAACGGTAGGCACCCGTGGCGCTCGGGGAGTCGAGCAGGGCGTAGACCACAAAGCGGGTGGCGTTCTTGTCCGGGGTTTCAAACCAGAACTGCGTGAAGTCGGGGAACTCCTCGCGCTTTTTCGCGTAGGTGTCGATGGCCAGGCCGCGGGCCGAAAGACCGTACTGCCCGGTGCTGTCCACCGCGCGGAAGTAGCTGGCGCCGAGAAACGACAGCACATCATGGCGGTCCAGCTCCGGCGCCTTGAACAGCTTGAAGCCCGAGAAACCCAAGTCGCCGGTCAACTGCTTGGTATCGACTGTGGTTTTCTCATAGTTGAACAGCGACGGGCGGAAATGCACTTCACGCGCTTCGCGGGTCTTGGGGTCGACACTGTGCATGCGCACCGGCGTCTTGAAACCCATGCCGACATGGAAGAACTGCACGTCCAGTTGGCCGTTCAACTCCTTCCACAACGAATGATTGCCGTCGTAGCCGATGGCGTTGAAATTCTGCGGGGTCATGGTCGCCAGCGTCGGCGGCAGCACCTGTTTGGTGTCCTTGTAAGCGCTCCCGGCGAGTTGTTTGGCCTGGGCCTTGAGCGATTCGAAATCGAACGCCACGGCCTTGCCATCGGCGGCACGGTTCCCGGCCCAGGCCTGGGCGGCGAGCAGGCCGCTGGCCGACAAACCGGTGTAAGCCGCAATGGCCATGGACGCTTTAAGCAAATTCCTGCGGTGCATAGAGACAACCTGTCGTGAGCAAATCCCGCGCCGTTCCTGGCACGTAGCGGATCAGAAATTACGGTTCGGACATGCCTTCGACCAAACGCAACGGACAATAAACAGACGCCGGATAGCTTAAGCGGTTCGATGACGTAGGAAAATTGATTGATAGCGGGGTGATGGCGTAGCAAGTGCGACAAGACATTTCCAGCGCTGTGGCCGAACACTTTCCTTGAACCTTATGACGATCAAATGTGGGAGCGGGCTTGCTCGCGAATGCGGTGTGTCAGCTGATACATCTTTCACTGATCCACCGTATTCGCGAGCAAGCCCGCTCCCACATTTAGACTGTATTTCAGCTCACTTCACCGACTGCCCGGTAAGCCTCATCAATCGCCGCATGCGCATACGCACTCCACGCCGCGTCCGAGTTGGCGATGCTCACATGCCCCACCGGCTTTTTCGCCAGGTTCATCCACGCTTCGCTCTGGTCCGCATCGTCGAACAAGCTGTTGGAGAAGCTCGCATAACCGTGTGACCAGCGGTTGACAGTGATCGCCAGAATGTCGGTCTCATGGTTGAACCCACCTGGCCCGAGCATGCGTTGCAACTGGTCACGCAACTGCGCTTCCAATTGCTCGAACGTTTGCCCATACAGCTTGCCGCGTCCGGCGCGGGCCTGGTCGCGGGCGTTCATGCCGCTGTTGGGGCTGGTGGGTACGTAGACCATGTGCAAGCCGATCGGCTGCGTCGGGTCGCGCGGGTGGTCGTAGCCGCCCATGCTCACCGGGTAATCCAGCTTGATCCGGCTGTAGGGTTGGGTCGCCGCGTAGATTTCATGCACGCCCAACTTCTGGAACGACTGCCAATTGCGGATCACCACCTTGGTGTACACCAGCGGGTACTTCACGTTCTGGCTCAGGGCTTGGGCTTGGGTTGCGGGCAGGTCTTTCAGCAGATACGGAATCATCATGTTGTAGCAGGCCAGAATGCAACGTTTGCCGCGCACCTGTGCGAGTTGTCCGCCCCGGCTGTAGCCGATATGCACGCTGCTGCCGACGTTACGCACGCTGACTGCCGTGCTGTTCAAGCGCAAGCGCACGGCCGCCTTGGGCTGGTCGAGCTTGGCGTAGTCAAACGCCGCCAGCACGATATCGTCCATGGTGTGCCCTGGCGCCACGCCCGGAATCAGACTGCGCACCAGCAACCGCGCCACCGAGGCATTGCCATCCGGGAAGTGGTAGATGTAGGGCTCTTCCATTTCCGCTGCCGCTTCTTCGCTGATCGGCGCCAGGTTCATCCCGGTAAAGCCTGGGAAACCCACGCTATAAGCGTCAGCAGCAGCGACGGCATCGATGCTCAACGCCATGAAATCATTGGTGCGACTCTGGAAGTACTTCACTGCGCCTTCCGACAATCCTACGTTCTTGAGCAGGAAATCGCGGTAGCTGGTGGTAGCCAGGGTGTCGGCCTTTTCTTCGGCGGTCTTGCCCGGCAGGTAATCCTTGGGCGCGGTGTGCAGTTCGATCAAGGCCTGGCGGTCGGCCGCTGGCAAGGGGAAGTCATTGATGAAGTCGCGGATGGCGCGGGCATTCAACTGGTCCGGTGCAATATCGTCGGCCACCATCGGCGTCGGGTCGCCGGTGACCAGTTTGTCTTCGCCGAAGTTTTCCTTGTCGAAGAACACCCCGCGCGAAAGCCCAAGGCCTGGGTAGAACTGGCGGTCGAAGGCGGTTTCGAAGCGCTTGATGTTCACCCCGAGCTTTTTCAATAACCCGTTCACTGCCTTGCTGTACAGGTGGTTGGGCGACTGGAACGCCTCGCTGCCGCCGTAGCCGATGATCATGCGGCCACCGGCCTGGAATTCGTTGCGCTTGGCGTGACCGCCGAAGTCGTCGTGGTTTTCCAGGATCAGGATCTTCGCCTTGGGGTGCTTCTCGCGGTAAAACCACGCCGCCGACAAACCACTCAGGCCGCCGCCCACGACCACCAGGTCATAGTCCTCGGTGATCGGCAGTGCGTCGGTGTTGAACACCTTCTTTTCCCAGCCCATCTGGTGCGCCACTTCGAACGAGCCGGCATGGCTGCCGCGCAGGCCGGTGAGGGCGGGTGGGTAGTAACGGCCATCGGGAGCGGCTTGCAGGATTTGCAGCGGGGTCATGCCGGCGGCAATGGTGACAGCGACGCCGTTAAGGAAGTCGCGGCGGGTGATATCCATGGGGGATCCTGAAAATTATTGTTATAGGTTCCCGGCACCCAGGGAGGATGCCGGGTTAAATCGTCAGTGCTTGAACATCACATGGCGCACGGTGGTGTAGTCCTCCAGCCCGTACATGGACATGTCCTTGCCATACCCGGATAGTTTCTGACCGCCGTGGGGCATTTCGCTGACAAGCATGAAGTGGGTGTTCACCCAGGTGCAGCCGTACTGCAGGCGTGCGGCCAAGCGGTGGGCGCGTCCTACATCGGCGGTCCACACGGATGACGCCAGGCCGTAGTCCGAATCATTGGCCCAGCCCAGTACCTGTGCTTCATCGGTGAACTTGGTTACCGAGACCACCGGCCCGAACACCTCTCGGCGCACGATTTCGTCGTCCTGCTGTGCGTCGGCCAATACCGTCGGTTCGAAGAAGAAACCATTGCCTTCCACGGCCTTGCCCCCGGTGACCAGGCGAATGTGCGACTGCGCCACGGCGCGTTCGACAAACCCGGCGACACGGTCGCGATGCTGCGCGGTAATCAATGGGCCCAATTCGGTAGCCGGATCATCCTGCAAGCCGTACTGGATGCTGGCGACCGCCGCACCGAGTTTCTCGACAAACGCATCGTAGATATCCGCCTGCGCATAAATCCGGCAGGCCGCCGTGCAATCCTGGCCGGCGTTGTAGAAGCCAAAAGTACGAATACCTTCCACGGCGGCGTCGATGTCCGCGTCGTTGAAGATGATCACGGGCGCCTTGCCACCCAACTCCATGTGCATGCGCTTCACGCTGTCGGCGGTGCTAGAGATGATGTTTGCGCCGGTGGCGATGGAGCCGGTCAACGACACCATGCGCACTTTCGGGTGGTTCACCAGCGGGCTACCGACGGTTGGCCCACGGCCGAATACCAGGTTGAGCACACCGGCCGGGAAGATTTCAGCGGCCAGTTCGACCATGCGCAGGGCGGTCAACGGGGTTTGCTCCGACGGCTTGAGCACCACGGTATTACCGGCGGCGAGGGCCGGGGCGATTTTCCAGGCGACCATCATCAGCGGGTAGTTCCATGGTGCGATGGACGCAATCACCCCCACCGGGTCGCGGCGGATCATCGAGGTATGGCCAGGCAGGTATTCACCGCCGGCCGAGCCGCTCATGCAACGGCTGGCGCCGGCAAAGAAGCGGAATACGTCGGCAATTGCCGGGATCTCATCGTTCAAGGCGGCGCTGTAGGGTTTGCCGCAGTTGTCCGATTCCAGCTTGGCCAGCTCTTCGCCGTGGGCTTCGATCACGTCTGCCAGTTTCAGCAGCAGCAGCGAACGGTCCTTGGGCGCGGTCTGCGACCAGCTTTCGAAAGCCGCATCGGCTGCGCGCACGGCGGCGTCGACCTGGGCTTCGCTGGCTTCGTTGATTTCCACCAGCACGCGGCCGAGCGCCGGGTTGAATACCGCCTGGGCCGGGCCTTCGCCCTCGACCAGTTGGCCATTGATCAGCAGTTTGGTTTGCATCGCCATGTCCTCTTCAAACAATTATTTACCGCCACTACCGGCCACGCTTTCACCGCCGCGCGTCAGGTAATAGGCACCGAGAATCGGGAACATCGTTACCAGCATCACCAGCATCGCGACCACGTTGGTCACCGGCACATCCCGTGGGCGGCTCAGTTGGTTGAGCAGCCACAACGGCAAGGTGCGTTCGTGGCCGGCGGTGAAGGTGGTGACGATGATTTCGTCGAACGACAGCGCAAAGGCGAGCATGCCGCCGGCCAGCAGCGCCGAGCCCAGGTTGGGCATGATGATGTAGCGGAAGGTCTGCCAGCCGTCGGCGCCCAGGTCCATCGAGGCTTCGATCAGGCTGTGGGAGGTACGGCGCAGGCGGGCGATGACGTTGTTGTAGACGATCACCACGCAGAAGGTCGCGTGGCCGACGATGATGGTGAACATCCCCGGCTCGATGCCCAGCGTCTTGAACGTCGCCAGCAACGCGATACCGGTGATGATCCCCGGCAGCGCAATCGGCAGGATCAGCATCAACGACACACCTTGCTTGCCAAAGAACTCACGGCGATACAGCGCCGCCGAGGCCAGGGTGCCGAGCACCATGGCGATCAGGGTAGCGATGGCCGCAATCTGCAACGACAGCTTGATCGCTTCCAGCACATCCGGCCGGGCGAAGGCCACGCTGAACCACTTCAACGTGAAGCCCTGTGGCGGGAAGCTGAACGCCGCTTCTTCTGTGTTGAAGGCGTAGAGGAAGATGATCAGGATCGGGAAGTGGAGAAAAACCAGTCCACCCCAAGCTGCGATCTTCAGACCCATGGAAGATTTTTCAGAGTGCATCGAAGGCCCCCAGGCGTTTGACGATGGACAGGTAAACCGCGATCAGCACGATCGGCACCAGGGTGAACGCCGCCGCCATGGGCATGTTGCCGATGGCGCCTTGCTGGGCGTAGACCATGCCGCCGACGAAGTAACCCGGCGGCCCTACAAGCTGCGGCACGATGAAGTCGCCCAGGGTCAGCGAGAAGGTGAAGATCGAACCGGCGGCAATCCCCGGAATCGACAGCGGCAAGATCACCTGCATGAAGGTCTGGCGCGGCTTGGCGCCCAAATCCGCCGAGGCTTGCAGCAATGAGGGCGGCAAACGCTCCAGTGACGCCTGGATCGGCAGGATCATGAACGGCAGCCAGATATAGACGAACACCATGAAGCGCCCCAGGTGCGAGGTGCTCAAGGTGCTGCCGCCCACGCCGGGAATGCCCAGCACGAACTGCAACACCGGCTCCAAACCCAGGTGCTGCACAAACCACTGCGCCACGCCGCCCTTGGCCAGCAGCAAGGTCCAGGCGTAGGCCTTGACGATGTAGCTGGCCCACATCGGCATCATCACCGCAATGTAGAAGAACGCCTTGGTCTTGCCCGTGGTGTAGCGCGCCATGTAGTAGGCGATGGGGAAGGCGACGACGGCACTGGCGATCGACACCACAATCGCCATGCTCAGGGTGCGCACGATGATGTCGAAGTTCGACGGCTGGAACAGCGCGGCGAAGTTGGCCAGGGTCAGGTCCGGGGTGACCGCCATGGTGAAGTCGTCAAACGTATAGAAACCTTGCCACAGCAGGGTCAGTAACGAGCCGAGGTAGATCGCGCCGAACCAGATCAGCGGCGGCACCAGCAGCATCGCCAGGTAGAGGTTGGGCTTGCGGTACAGCAGGTTGGAAAACCTGCGCATCGGCGGTTGGGAAAGGGCCAGGCTCATGTCACACCTCGCCTGCGATATCGGTCAGCGGCACCATGGCTTCACGGGCCCAGCGCGCGGTGATCGGCTGGCCGACTTGATGGCCGCTGCTGATATCCAGCCACTGGTTGTTGGCCTGGCTGATATTCAGGGCCTGGCCGTTTTCCAGCTTCAGTTCATAGCGGGTGGCGCTGCCCTGGTACTGGATGTCGTGGAGCAAACCGCTGATTTCCACTTCGCCAGCGCCCGGCGGGCCTTCGGCAAAGCGCACATGTTCCGGGCGGATCGAGAAGGGCTGTGGGTTGCCGCTTAGACGCTGGGCCAGCTCGCCACGAATCACGTTGGAGGTGCCGACGAACTCAGCGACGAACGACGTGGCCGGTTTCATATAGAGGTTGCGCGGGGTGTCGACCTGCTCGATGCGGCCTTTGTTGAACACGGCGACGCGGTCGGACATCGACAGCGCTTCGGTCTGGTCGTGGGTCACGAAGATAAAGGTGATGCCCAACTGGCGTTGCAGCTTTTTCAGCTCGCTTTGCATCTGCTCGCGCAGCTTGAGGTCGAGGGCACCCAGGGGTTCGTCCAGCAGCAACACCCGTGGACGATTGACCAGGGCACGGGCCAGGGCGACCCGTTGACGTTGCCCGCCGGACAGTTGCACCGGCTTGCGGTCGCCGTAGCCGCCGAGGGCGACCATGGCCAGGGCTTCTTCGGCACGGTTCAGGCGTTCCGCCTTGCCCACGCCCTTGACCTTGAGGCCGTAGGCCACGTTATCGCGCACATTCATATGGGGGAACAGCGCGTAATCCTGGAACACGGTGTTCACATCGCGCTGATACGGCGGCAGGCCGGCGGCTTCCTCGCCATGGATACGGATCGAGCCTGCGCTCGGCTGCTCGAACCCGGCGATCAGGCGCAGGCAGGTGGTCTTGCCCGAGCCGGAAGGGCCGAGCATGGAAAAGAACTCGCCGTCCTGGATGTCGATGGAAACCCGGTCAACGGCTTTCACTTCGCCGAACTGACGGGAAACGTGGGTGAATTGGACTGCAAGCGTCATGGTGCGGTGCTCCAAAAAGGCGCGGGTCGTCGCAGCGGCCCGGCCTGGACTTCTGAAAAAACGAGGATGCATGGGTGCTGCGCTGAAACGGTCAAAATCGGGCTTTTGTGGTGAGCGGGCTTGCCCCGCGCAGGGCAAGCCTGCTCACCACAAGAAGCAGTCTCTGCAGGGATCCTTAGCGGCCGCCCATGATCGCAATGTAATCCTGGGTCCAGCGGCTGTACGGCACGAACTTGCCGCCTTCAGCCTGCGGGGTTTTCCAGAAGGCGATCTTGTCGAACTGGTCGAAACCGTTGGTCTTGCAGCCTTCGGCGCCGAGCAACTCGCTTTCCTTACACGCCGCAGGCACTGCCGGCAGCGAACCAAACCAGGCGGCAACGTCGCCCTGGACCTTCGGCTGCAGCGACCAGTCCATCCACTTGTAGGCGCAGTTCGGGTGCTTGGCCTCGCTGTGCAACATGGTGGTGTCGGCCCAGCCGGTGGCGCCTTCCTTTGGAATGGTCGAGGCAATCGGCTGTTTCTCGTTCTGCAGGCCGTTGACCTGATACGGCCAGGCGCTGGAGGCCACTACGCCTTCATTCTTGAAGTCACTCATTTGCACGGTGGTGTCGTGCCAGTAACGGTGGATCAGCGGTTGTTGCGCGCGCAGCAATTCGAGCACGGCCTTGTACTGGGTTTCAGTCAGTTCATAGGGGTTCTGGATGCCCAGTTCCGGCTGGGTCGACTTGAGGTACAGCGCCGCGTCCGCGATGTAGATCGGGCCGTCATACGCCTGCACGCGACCTTTGTTCGGCTTGCCGTCCGGCAGGTTCTGCGCTTCGAACAGCACATTCCAGCTGGTGGGCGCGGTCTTGAACACGTTGGTGTTGTACATCAACACGTTCGGGCCCCACTGGTACGGAGTGCCATAGGTTTGCTGGCCGACCACATACCACGGCGCATCTTTCAGGCGCGGGTCGATGTTCTTCCAGTTGGGGATCAGCGAGGTGTTGATCGGCTGCACACGCTTGCCGACGATCAACCGCAACGACGCATCGCCCGACGCGGTGACCAGGTCATACCCGCCCTTGGCCATCAGGCTGACCATTTCGTCAGAGGTGGCGGCGGTTTTCACGTTGACCTTGCAGCCGGTTTCCTTCTCGAAACCGCTGACCCAGTCGTAGGCCTTGTCGCTTTCGCCACGTTCGATGTAACCGGGCCAGGCGACGATATCCAACTGGCCTTCACCGGCGCCCACCGCTTTGAGCGGTTCGGCGGCCTGGAGGCTGGCGCTGGCCAGCAGCGCGGTGGTCAGGGCACTGAGCAGTGCGGTCTTGTGCGCAGACATGGGGGTTCCCTCTTCTTTAATTATGGTCGGGGCAGTGTTTGAAGCCGGTAACGCAACAGCTTAGTTGTTGTTTTAAAGATGCTGGCCGTGGCGCGCCATGATGTGGCGCACCACGCTGTAGTCCTGCAGCGAATCGCTGGACAGATCCTTCCCATACCCCGAGCGCTTCAAGCCGCCGTGGGGCATTTCGCTGACCAGCATGAAATGGCTGTTGATCCAGGTGCAGCCGTATTGCAGGCGCGCCGCCACCTGCATGGCCTTGTCCAGGTTCTGGGTCCACACCGAGGAGGCCAGGCCGTATTCGGAGTCGTTGGCCCAGTCCACCGCCTGTTCCAGCTCATCGAAGCGGGTCACGGTGACCACCGGGCCGAACACTTCGCGCTGCACGATTTCATCGTTCTGTTTACAGCCGGCGAGCAAGGTCGGCTGGTAATAGAAGCCCGCGCCGGAATGCACGGCGGCGCCGGTGATGCGTTCGATATGCGGCTGGCCGAGGGCGCGCTCGACAAAACTGGCGACGCGGTCACGCTGGCGCGTGCTGATCAGCGGGCCGAGTTCATTGTCGGCATCGCGCTTGCCGGCAAAACGCAGGCTGCTGACCGCCGCGCCCAGCTCAGCCACCAGTTTGTCGTGGATCCCGGCCTGGGCGTAGATGCGGCACGCGGCGGTGCAGTCCTGGCCGGCGTTGTAATAGCCGTAGGCGCGCACGCCTTCGACCACAGCTTGCAGGTCGGCGTCGTTGCACACGATCACCGGCGCCTTGCCGCCCAATTCCAGGTGTGTGCGCTTGAGGGTTTTGGAGGCGGCTTGCAGGATTTTCTGCCCGGTGACGATATCGCCGGTCAGCGAGACCATGCGCACCTTGGGGTGACTGACCAAGTGACTGCCGACGCCTTCGCCGCCGCCACACAGAATGTTGATCACACCACGTGGCAGCACCTCTTTAAGCACGGGGGCCAGGGCCAGGATCGACAGCGGCGTATGTTCCGACGGCTTGAACACCAGGGTATTACCGGCGGCCAGGGCTGGGGCGATCTTCCACGCGGCCATCATCAACGGGTAGTTCCACGGCGCAATCGAGGCCACCACGCCAATCGGATCGCGACGCACCATGCTGGTGTAGCCCGGCAAGTATTCACCGCTCAACTGCCCGGTCTGGCAACGCACAGCCCCGGCGAAGAAGCGGAATACATCGACGGTGGCGCTCAAGTCATCCTGGCGGGCCAAGTGCAATGGCTTGCCGCAGTTCAGGGATTCCAGGCGGGCCAGGTAATCCGCTTGTTTTTCGATGGCCTCGGCAATGCCCAACAGGATGTTGGAGCGCTGCTGCGGCGTGGTGCGCGACCAGCCTGCAAAGGCGCGGTGGGCGGCAAGGATCGCGGTTTCGACCTGCTCGGTGCTGGCTTCGGCGATCTGGGTGAGCACTTCACCGGTGGCCGGGTTGAGGATCGGCTCGGCAAAACCCTGGCCCTGGACCAGTTCGCCGTCGATCAGCAACGCAGTGAGCAGCGGGGTGGGCGCGCCGGACATTTTTCGCGATCTCTTTTCTTGTGTGGCCATGGGCGTTCTCTTACAAGGCGCCTGACCTTCTCTTATGGGATGAACAGAGACTAGAGGTCAGGCGCGAGGTCAACAAATACTAAATACTGAATGCAGCATTCGATTAAATAGATGGCTTGCGTGGGTGCGGCTGTTCGCGGGCCACCGTCAGGAACGGGTCCACCAGCGCTGGGCGCGCGGTGCCTCGGCGCCACGCCAGGCCGACGTCGAGGGTCTGGCTGAGGTCGGCTATCGGCCGTGCCTCAATGATGTCGCCTTCCAGGGACCAGGGTCGGTAGGTCATGTCCGGCTGGATCGACACGCCGAGGCCCGCCGCCACCAGGCTTCGCACGGCTTCGGTGGAGGCGGTGCGCAACGTCACGCGCGGTTGCAGGCCCGCGCCGGTCCACATGCGCTGGGCGTTGTGGCCCATTTCATCGACGTTCAGTTGAATCAGCGGTTCACGTGCCACATCGGCCAGGTTGATGCTGTCGTGTTCCAGCAGTGGATGTTGCGCCGGTAGCCACAAACGGTGCGGGGAGTGGGTGAGGACTTCGGTCTGCAGGGCGTGGCGGTCTTCGAGGTTGGAGAGGATCAGCACGCCCACATCGATTTCGCCGCTGACCAGCAAATGCTCGATATACGGGCGCTCATCCTCCATCACGCGGATTTCCACATTGGGGTAGGCGCGCTGGAATCGCGTCAGCAGGTCAGCGAGGTAATAACCGGCCACCAGGCTGGTCACGCCGATGATCAGTTGCCCGGCGACCTGGTCGGTGCTCTGTTGCAGGCTGCGCTTGGCGTTGTCGACAGTGGCAAGGATCAGGTGCGCCTGGCGCAGGAATTGATGGCCCTGGTGGGTCAGGGTCATGCCCTTGGCATGCCGGTTGAACAGGTTGACGCCGATTTCCTGCTCCAATTGCTGGATCGCCAGGGTCAACGTGGACTGGGAAATGAACGCGGTCTGCGCGGCGGCGGAGATCGAGCCGGTCTCGGCCACGGCGATAAAATGCCGGATTTGACGCAAGGTCATCATGCTGGAATTACCAGTGGGGTGTTTTTATAGATTTGTTCGAGTGTATATCGATTTAAGCGAAGGGCGGCCGCGTTACATCTGGAAGCACTCTAGATCGAGGCTTTTTGGCACTTAGTTTTACGCTGGGGGCCTATTGGTCCTATGAACCCTAGTGTCTGGAGGCTACGAATGAATACCCGTGGATTGCTCGATCAGTTGCTCAAGTCTGGCCAGGACATGTTGCAAAACAAGGCTGGCGGCCAGCGTAAACAGGACGACAAAGGTGCATTGGGCGGTTTGCTCGGCGGTGGCGGCCTGGGCAGCCTGCTCGGTGGCGCGGGCGGCGGTGCGTTGGCGGCCGGGGCCATGGGCCTGCTGCTAGGCAACAAAAAAGCCCGCAAATTCGGCGGCAAGGCCCTGACCTACGGCGGTTTGGCGGCATTGGGCGTGATTGCCTACAAAGCCTACGGCAACTGGCAGGCCAACCAGGCCAATGCACCCCAAGGCGAGCCGCAGACCATCGACCGCCTGCCACCGGCCCAGGTCGAGCAACACAGCCAAGGCATCCTCAAGGCACTGGTCGCCGCCGCCAAGGCCGACGGCCATGTGGACGAACGCGAGCGCGAACTGATCGAAGGCGAATTCACCAAGCTGGACAACGACCGCGAACTGCAAAGCTGGCTGCACGCCGAACTCAACAAACCCCTCGATCCGGCCGACGTAGCACGGGCTGCCGGCACGCCGGAAATGGCCGCCGAGATGTACATCGCCAGCGTGATGCTGGTGGATGAGGAAAACTTTATGGAGAAGGCCTACCTCGACGAACTGGCGCGCCAGCTGAAACTGGAGCCGGGTTTGAAGCTGGAACTGGAAAAACAGGTGCGCCAAGCGACGCTCTGACCCCATCGCTTTATCGAAGACACCCCGGATGCCATAAAGGCCCGGGGTGTTTTTGCATTCTGTAAGCGCTACATCAAAACCTGTTGATAAATGAGGGCTGCTGCTCAGCTATACTCCCCGGCATTTGATCGGCCCTTCGAGGAATTACTGTGAAGAACTGGACCTTGCGCCAACGGATCTTGGCAAGCTTTGCGGTCATTATCGCCATCATGCTGTTAATGGTTGTGGTCTCCTATTCACGGTTGCTGAAGATCGAAGCCAGCCAGGAAGCCGTCCGGGACGACGCGGTGCCGGGGGTCTATCTCAGTTCGATGATCCGTAGTGCATGGGTCGACAGCTACTTGGAGACCATCGATATCATCGGCCTGCGCGACGAAAAAACCCTCACCAATACGGATAAGTCGGACTACAAGTCTTTCGAGGCGCGTATTGCGCAGCAGATGGCCAACTACGAAAAGACCATTCATGGTCAGGCCGACCGTATGGAGTTCGACAACTTCAAGGCCGCGCATATCACCTATAACAAGGTACTGGCGCAATTGCTGGAGCGCGTCGACGCCAATGACCTGGAGGGTGCGCGTACGTTGCTGGAAGAGCAACTGACGCCGATCTGGACCGAAGGGCGCATGAAGCTCAACGACATCATCACCGAAAACAAAAACGTCTCCGACCGCGCCACTGCGGCAATCGACGAGTCGGTGCTGTCGGCCAAGATCAGTATGGCCGTGTCGCTCGCCGTCGCCATCCTCGCCGCCGGCCTGTGCGGTCTGTTGCTGATGCGCGCGATCATGGCGCCGATGCAGCGTATCGTCGACATCCTCGAAACCATGCGCGACGGCGATTTGAGCAAACGCTTGAACCTGGAGCGCAAGGACGAGTTCGGCGCTGTCGAAACCGGCTTCAATGACATGATGACCGAGCTGACGGCCCTGGTGTCCCAGGCCCAGCGTTCATCGGTGCAAGTCACCACCTCGGTGACCGAGATCGCCGCCACCTCCAAGCAGCAACAGGCCACCGCCACTGAAACCGCTGCGACCACCACCGAAATCGGCGCCACCTCCCGTGAAATCGCGGCCACGTCCAAGGACCTGGTGCGCACCATGACCGAAGTGTCCACCGCCGCCGACCAGGCTTCGGTCGCCGCCGGTTCCGGCCAGCAAGGCCTGGCGCGCATGGAAGAAACCATGCACTCAGTGATGGGCGCCGCCGACCTGGTCAACGCCAAGCTGGCGATCCTCAATGAAAAGGCCGGCAACATCAACCAAGTGGTGGTGACCATCGTCAAGGTTGCTGACCAGACCAACCTGCTGTCGCTCAACGCCGCGATCGAGGCCGAGAAGGCCGGTGAATATGGACGCGGTTTTGCCGTGGTGGCCACCGAAGTGCGTCGCTTGGCCGACCAGACGGCCGTGGCCACCTACGACATTGAGCAGATGGTGCGCGAGATCCAGTCGGCGGTGTCCGCTGGCGTGATGGGCATGGACAAGTTCTCCGAAGAAGTGCGTCGCGGCATGTTTGAAGTGCAGCAAGTGGGCGAGCAGTTGTCGCAGATCATCCATCAGGTGCAGGCCCTGGCGCCGCGGGTGTTGATGGTCAACGAAGGCATGCAGGCCCAGGCCACCGGCGCCGAGCAGATCAACCACGCCCTTGTGCAACTGGGCGATGCCAGCAGCCAGACTGTCGAGTCTCTGCGCCAGGCCAGCTTTGCCATTGACGAGCTGAGCCAGGTGGCGGTCGGTCTGCGCAGCGGCGTGTCGCGTTTCAAAGTCTGATGAGCGACCTCGCGGCTAAACGCGGCGCCGTCCCGGCAGCGAAAAAGGCGTTGTTCCTGGTGTTCTGCATCGGCAACGAACGTTACGCCCTCAAGGCCACCGAAGTGGCCGAGGTGCTGCCGCGCCTGCCGTTGAAACCCATCGCCCATGCGCCGCTGTGGGTGGCGGGCATTTTTGCCCACCGTGGCGCGCTGGTGCCTGTGATCGACCTCAGTGCCTTGACCTTTGGCACCGCCGCCCAGGCGCGCACCAGCACGCGGCTGGTACTGGTCAATTACCAGCCCGAGCCCTGGATTGAAGCGCGCTGGCTGGGACTGATCCTGGAGCAGGCCACCGACACGCTGCGTTGCGACCCGACGGAATTTCAGCCCTACGGCCTCGACAACCGCCAGGCGCCGTACCTGGGGCCGGTACGCGAAGACGCGTTGGGCTTGATGCAATGGATCGGCGTGAACGACCTGCTCACCGATGAGGTGCGCGCCGTCCTGTTTTCTGCCGAGCTGAGCCTATGAGCAGCGATCCGCGGTTCTTTGCCTTCCTTAAAGAGCGCATCGGCCTGGATGTCGCGTCGGTGGGCGAAGCCATCATCGAGCGCGCGTTGCGTCAGCGCAGCCAGGCCGTCAATGCGCAGACGGCCGGCGAGTACTGGCAGCACCTGCAAAGTTCCGAGGATGAGCAGCAGGCGCTGATCGAAGCGGTGATCGTCCCCGAAACCTGGTTTTTCCGTTACCCCGAATCGTTCGCGACCCTGGCCCGCTTGGCCAAGGCGCGGCTGATCGAAATCAAGCAGATGCGCGCACTGCGTATCCTCAGCCTGCCGTGCTCCACCGGTGAAGAGCCTTATTCGATTGCCATGGCATTACTGGACGCTGGCCTCGCGCCACACCAGTTCAAGGTGCTGGGCCTGGATGTCAGCCCGCTGTCGGTGGAGCGTGCGCGGCGCGGGGTGTATGGCAAGAACTCGTTTCGCGGTGGCGATATCGCCTTTCGCGATCGCCATTTCACCGAGTATGGCGACGGTTACCACATTGCCGACCGTGTGCGCGAACAGGTGCGCCTGCAAGTGGGCAACCTGCTCGATCCGGGCTTGCTGGTGAATGAGGCGAGCTACGACTTCGTGTTCTGCCGCAACCTGCTGATCTACTTCGACCAGCCGACCCAGAAGCAAGTGTTCGACGTGCTCAAGGGCTTGACCCACGTGGACGGCGTGCTGTTTATCGGCCCGGCTGAGGGCAGCCTGCTGGGGCGCCATGGCATGCGTTCAATCGGGGTGCCGCAGTCGTTTGCCTTCAGTCGGCATGCCGAGCCGGTCAAGCCGGAGCCCGTGTTTGTACCGATTGCCGCGCCTATCCCGCAACGCAGTGCCGCACCGATTCCGACCAAACCACGGCCGTTCAGCACGGCCAGCGCCCAGGTTGTGCCGATCAAGGCGCCGCACACCGATGCGGGCGACCTGCTCAGCCGCATCGCCACCCTGGCCAATGAAGGCAAGAGCACCGAGGCCCGCGCCGCGTGCGAGCAGTATTTGAGCAACCACCCGCCGGCCGCCCAGGTGTTCTACTGGCTCGGGCTACTCAGCGACGTGGCTGGCAGTGCCCTGGAAGCCCAGGGTTATTATCGAAAAGCCTTGTACCTGGAACCCCAGCACCCGCAGGCCTTGATGCACCTGGCCGCGTTGCTCGAATCCCAGGGTGACAGTGCGGGGGCGCGCCGCCTGCAGGTGCCCGTAGCGAGCGAGCTGACAGTGAGTCCAAACGATGAGTAACACCGAAGCGCTCGACACCGCCGGCCTGGACCTGACCCTGGCCGACACCCAAGCCATCGACGACTGCTGGAACCGCATCGGCATCCATGGCGACAAATCCTGCCCGCTGTTGGCGGACCATATCCATTGCCGCAACTGCTCGGTGTACTCGGCGGCAGCCACGCGATTGCTGGACCGCTACGCCTTGCATCAGGATGCGCATCGCGCGCATACCGCTGCTGAGTTGGGCGAAGACGTGGTCACCCGTTCCTTGCTGATGTTCCGTCTCGGCGAAGAATGGCTGGGCATTGCCACCCGCTGCCTGGTGGAAGTGGCGCCCTTGCAACCGATACATTCCCTGCCCCACCAACGCTCGCGCGCCTTGCTCGGCGTGGCCAATGTGCGCGGCGCGCTGGTGGCGTGCCTGTCGCTGGTAGAACTGCTGGGCCTGGAAACCACCAGCAACGGCGCCAGCGGTGGTCGCATCATGCCGCGCATGCTGATCATCGCAGCCCAAGACGGCCCGGTAGTGGTGCCGGTGGATGAAGTCGACGGTATCCACGCCATCGATGAGCGCACCTTGAAGGCGGCTTCGGCCTCCGGCACCCAGGCCAGCGCGCGCTACACCCAAGGTGTGTTGCAGTGGAAAGGCCGCAGCCTGCGTTGGCTGGACGAGGCGCAATTGTTGTCCGCCGTGACCCGGAGCCTCACATGACCCCCGACCAGATGCGCGATGCCTCGCTGCTGGAGCTGTTCAGCCTGGAAGCCGACGCGCAGACCCAGGTGCTGAGCGCGGGCCTGCTGGCCCTGGAGCGCAACCCGACCCAGGCCGACCAGCTTGAGGCCTGCATGCGCGCTGCCCACTCGCTCAAGGGCGCGGCGCGAATCGTCGGGGTCGACGCGGGCGTCAGCGTCTCCCATGTGATGGAGGATTGCCTGGTCAGCGCGCAGGAAGGTCGCCTGTACCTGCAACCCGAACATATTGATGCGTTGCTGCAAGGCACCGACCTGCTGATGCGCATCGCCACGCCCGGCAATGACGTGGGGCCTGCGGATATCCAAGCCTATGTGGCGTTGATGGAGCGCCTGTTGGACCCGTCCCAGGCGCCGGTCAAAGCGCCACTGCCGCCACCGGAACCTGCGCCTGTGGTTGAAGAACTGCCGCCGGAGCCCGCGCCTGCGCCGCCGGTGGCCGCCGAGCCGCTGCGCCAGAACAAGCGCATGACCGAAGGCGGTGAGCGTGTGTTGCGGGTGACTGCCGAACGCTTAAATAGTCTGCTGGATCTGTCGAGCAAATCCCTGGTGGAAACCCAGCGGCTCAAGCCTTATTTGGTCAGCCTGCAGCGCCTCAAACGTATTCAAAGCCAGAGTGTGCGGGCCCTGGATGCCTTGGACGGGCAACTCAAGACCCAAAATCTGAACCTGGAAGCCCAGGAAGCACTGGCCGATACCCGCCGCTTGCTCAGTGAAGCTCAAGCCCTGTTGGCGGAAAAAACCGCCGAACTGGACGAATTTGGCTGGCAGGCCGGACAGCGTGCCCAGGTGCTCTATGACACCGCACTGGCCTGCCGCATGCGCCCGTTTGCCGACGTGCTGGCCGGCCAAGTACGCATGGTGCGCGATCTTGGCCGCAGCCTCGGCAAGCAGGTACGCCTGGAGATCGAGGGCGAAAAGACCCAGGTCGACCGTGACGTATTGGAAAAGCTCGAAGCGCCGCTCACCCATCTGTTGCGCAATGCCGTTGACCACGGCATCGAAATGCCTGAGCAACGCCTGCTGGCGGGCAAGCCGGAGGAAGGTTTGATCCGCCTGCGCGCGTCCCACCAGGCCGGCTTGCTGGTACTTGAATTGAGTGATGACGGCAATGGCGTCGACCTGGAACGCCTGCGCGGCACCATCGTCGACCGGCATCTGTCGCCGCTGGAAACCGCTCTGCGCCTGAGCGAAGAAGAATTGCTGACGTTCCTGTTCCTGCCGGGGTTCAGCCTGCGCGACAAGGTCACCGAAGTGTCCGGGCGTGGTGTCGGTCTGGATGCGGTGCAGCATATGGTCCGCCAACTGCGCGGCGCAGTGGTACTTGAGCAGACGGCGGGGCAGGGCAGTCGTTTCCATCTGGAAGTGCCATTGACCCTGTCGGTGGTGCGCAGCCTGGTGGTGGAAGTCGGCGAAGAAGCCTACGCGTTCCCATTGGCCCATATTGAGCGCATGTGCGACCTGGCGCCGGACGACATCGTGCAACTGGAAGGCCGCCAGCATTTCTGGCATGAGGGCCGGCATGTTGGCCTGGTCGCCGCCAGCCAGTTGTTGCAGCGCCCGACGGGGCAGAGTCAGTCGGACACCTTGAAGGTCGTGGTGATCCGCGAGCGCGACGCCGTGTATGGAATTGCCGTGGAGCGTTTTATCGGCGAGCGTACCCTGGTGGTGCTGCCGCTGGATGATCGCCTGGGCAAGGTCCAGGATATTTCCGCCGGCGCATTGCTGGATGACGGCTCGGTGGTGTTGATCGTTGACGTTGAAGACATGCTGCGTTCGGTGGACAAGTTACTCAATACCGGTCGATTGGAACGGATTGCCCGGCGCAGCCAACAAACCACCGAGGCACCGCGTAAGCGGGTGTTGGTGGTGGATGACTCGTTGACGGTGCGTGAGTTGCAACGCAAATTGTTACTTAATCGTGGTTATGAAGTGGCCGTGGCGGTCGATGGCATGGACGGCTGGAACGCCTTGCGCTCCGAAGACTTTGACCTGTTGATCACTGATATTGATATGCCTCGTATGGACGGTATTGAATTGGTCACACTCTTGCGCCGTGACAGTCGCTTGCAATCTTTGCCGGTGATGGTGGTGTCCTACAAGGATCGCGAAGAAGACCGACGCCGTGGACTGGACGCCGGCGCCGACTATTATTTAGCCAAAGCCAGTTTCCATGATGACGCCCTGCTGGACGCCGTGGTGGAGCTGATCGGAGGCGCGCGCGCATGAGGATTGCGATCGTCAATGACATGCCCCTGGCGGTGGAGGCCCTGCGCCGCGCCTTGAGCTTCGAGCCAGCGCATCAAGTGGTCTGGGTGGCCGCCAATGGCCTGGAAGCGGTGCAGCGCTGTGCCGAGCTGACGCCGGACCTGATTCTGATGGACCTGATCATGCCGGTGATGGACGGCGTGGAAGCCACCCGCCAGATCATGGCCGAGACCCCGTGCGCCATCGTGATTGTGACCGTCGACCGCCAGGCCAACGTCAGCCGGGTGTTCGAAGCCATGGGTCACGGCGCCCTGGACGTGGTGGACACACCGCCCCTGGGCGTGGGCAACCCCAAGGATGCGGCGGCGCCGCTGCTGCGTAAAATCCTCAATATTGGTTGGCTGATCGGCCAGCGCGGCAGCCGCGTACGTGCCGAGGCAGCGCCGCAACGTGCCACCGGTAAACGCCAGAGCCTGGTGGCAATCGGTTCATCGGCCGGTGGCCCGGCTGCCCTGGAAATCCTGCTCAAGGGCTTGCCCCGGGACTTTTCCGCGGCCATTGTGCTGGTGCAGCATGTGGACCAGGTGTTCGCCGCCGGCATGGCCGAGTGGCTGGGCAGCGCCTCCGGCCTGCCGGTGCGCCTGGCCCGTGAAGGCGAGCCCCCGCAAAGCGGCGTGGTGCTGCTGGCCGGCACCAACCACCACATTCGGTTATTGAAAAATGGCACGTTGGCCTATACCGCAGAGCCGGTGAACGAGATATACCGGCCTTCTATCGATGTGTTTTTCGAAAGCGTGGCCAGCCATTGGAATGGCGATGCCGTCGGCGTACTGCTGACCGGCATGGGGCGCGACGGGGCCCAGGGCCTCAAGTTGCTGCGTGAACAAGGTTATTTGACCATCGCCCAGGATCAGCAAAGCTCGGCGGTGTATGGCATGCCCAAAGCGGCGGCGGCAATTGATGCTGCTGTTGAAATTCGCCCACTGGACAGAATTGCGCCCCGATTGCTGGAGGTCTTTGCAAAGTGAACATGACTTCTCGCGGTGCCGGCTTGCAGGTAGTAATTCAGGTGACTGCACATGAATGATTTACAGATCGACGACATCAAGACCGACGAAAACGCCGCCATGGTGTTGTTGGTCGACGACCAGGCCATGATCGGCGAAGCCGTGCGGCGTGGCCTGGCCCATGAAGAAAACATCGACTTCCACTTCTGTGCCGACCCGCACCAGGCGATTGCCCAGGCGATCCGTATCAAGCCGACCGTGATCCTGCAGGATCTGGTGATGCCTGGCCTCGACGGCCTGACCCTGGTGCGTGAATACCGTAATCACCCGGCCACCGCGAATATTCCGATTATCGTGCTGTCCACCAAAGAAGATCCGCTGATCAAGAGCGCGGCGTTTTCGGCCGGGGCCAATGATTATCTGGTCAAACTGCCGGACAACATCGAGTTGGTGGCGCGTATTCGCTATCACTCGCGCTCGTACATGACCCTGTTGCAGCGGGATGCGGCTTATCGTGCGCTGCGGGTCAGCCAGCAACAGTTGCTGGACACCAATCTGGTACTGCAACGGCTGATGAACTCCGATGGCCTGACCGGGCTGTCCAACCGTCGTCACTTTGATGAATACCTGGAGCTGGAGTGGCGTCGGGCCATGCGTGATCAGACTCAGTTGTCGTTGTTGATGATTGATGTGGATTTCTTCAAGACCTATAACGACAGTTTTGGGCACGTTGAGGGTGATGAAGCCTTGCGCAAGGTGGCGGCGACCATTCGTGAGGCCAGCAGTCGGCCTTCGGATTTGCCGGCGCGCTATGGGGGTGAGGAGTTTGCGTTGGTATTGCCGAATACTTCGCCCGGAGGGGCGCGACTGGTGGCGGAAAAACTGCGGATGGCGGTGGCAGCACTGAAAATCCCGCATAACGCACCGACCGAGGGTTCGAGCCTGACTATCAGCATTGGGTTGTCGACAATGACACCGCAGCAGGGGACGGATTGCCGGCAGGTGATCTTGGCGGCGGATAAGGGCCTTTATACGGCCAAGCATAACGGGCGCAATCAGGTAGGGATTGAATGAAGCCTGCGTCGCCATCAATGCTTGATTGATGGCGGCGCATTGTTATTTATAATTTTAAAGTTTGTAAGTTTCTGTGAGCTTTAGTGCTCTGCATATTTAAAGTTACAGTCAAGTGCTGAACCAGACCTCTCCAAGTGCCACAGATTAATTGCTATCAATACTTCAGCAAGAGTGGCAATTATTATGATAACGGCACCCGTTCAAACCCATCTCCCATATAACGCGGCCCCCACTGTTGCTCTCGAGTATTCCTCCGGCAACGCCGAGGCAACCAACAATTCCTCATCCCCTCAAGCTGCACGAGATTCATCGAGTCATACTGTTGCGTCCCGTGAACGCCGAGCCTTCTCTGGTCAGCTTCGCGCCGGGCTCATGAACGCCCCTGATTCGTCCTCCAGCAGTCGGCTGGAAGTACCTGAGGGTCGCGCATGGAACCTATTGTCCGGTGCGCAAGCCCTGAATAAAACTCAGCGTGAGGAACTGAACACCTATGTCAATGGCCACACAGGTGTCGATGGCCAGACATTGTTGGATTTACTGGTGGCTTCTGCGGGTTCAACACTTAACCCTCAAGACGGCCCGGGAAAACAACTGCGTAATTTGTTTGAAAGTTCTGCTGCCCAAGCACTTGGCGAGCAATTGGCGTCGCACTTCAAGGGTACCATCAATGCCAGCGCCGAAGATTGGGTCAAGATTGCACTGATCAATCAACTGGATCGATCAGCGGGAACCGAGCATCGAAAGATCGCCGGCTATGACGTCCAGCAAAGCAGTAACCAAGGTAAATCCTATGGTGAAATTACCCGTGATTTCGCGGCGCACCTAGTGACCGCTGGCAAGGCGAATGAACAGAATTCAATGGCGATGGCACACTTGTTATTGGCTGGAGTCGCTCCGGAACTGACGCTCGCGGGCGTCCCGCCCACACTGCAATTCGGCAGCATCGAGTCAGTCAACCTGGCTGCAGCTGTTCACTATTTTGCAAATATGTTACCCCGTGTCCTTAATAACGATGAGGTGTTGGTAGAGGACGCTGTCAACTATTTCAACACCGCTAAGGAGGAGGGGCATGCGCTATCCAAAAAGCAAAGCTTTATGTTGGCGGCCATGGATTGGGCCAGGCTCAACGGTGTTGTGCACAACAATCCGAATTACGAATATAGCGAACAGGAATTCGCCACTGCGGGGGCTGAAGTTGCCCGTCGAATAAAGATCATGTCAGACGCAGCGACCACGTTGAATGAACCGCTCAAAACCCGCACGGAACTGGCGACTGAAGCGTTGGAAGGGATATATTCTGACGAAGACGATGAGCCTGATTTAACATCGGATATACTCCGGCGGTGGCCTAGAGGGCGCTATGAGTTGACGTTGATCACTTCACTTCTTGATCTTTATTTGAGCGAGAAGTTTGATAGTTTTGATGAATACCACTCAATGGACACCCACAAGCTCAAATATCTACCTTTTGTGCCTGAGCTGAAAAAGTTAGAAAGTCCCGCTGCTCTTTTCGAAGCGTCATACACTAAACATTTGAACTCGCAAAGGGCAGCCTTTACTGAGATTTTCAAATTGGAGTTGGAGGGCTTGCCCGCACAGGATAAAGCAATTTTGGCCAGTGCTGATATTACTGTTAGTGGTCGTACACTTGAGCGCGATCCCGACAGTCCGCATTACAAGTTTCTCGATGCGCCTCTAAAGGTATTGATAAAGGCAGTTACGCCGGCTCCAGACCCCAAGATTTACTATTATGTAAGAAGTCATGACGTGGCAGGTATCCGTCGGGCTGATGGTATCGAAAAAAAGATGCATTTATCGCTCGCCTTCAATTATTTTAACTCTCATGAATGGGCGCGTTGGGATGCCTCCCACGCAAGCGAACTGGACAGTGACACGTCGAAGGTGGCCAAGCACCGGTTGGATGCCTTGGCCGGCACATTGAGTCGGTATTTCCGGCCTGATAACCAACAAGTTAAAGCAGAAGCCTATGGTGTTACCGAGGCTGAGCGTAAACAGGCGAAAAACAAAGCATTTCACAATTTTTTACTTGGGTTTATTCCTTTTTACAACTCGGTGAAAAACTTTGCGGCAGGCAATATCAATGACGGTTTTTTCTACCTGGGGGTTGATGTGCTAGGTATTGTTGCTGGGGCTATCAAAGGGGGGAGCTTGTTAGCGGAAGTGGTGACGAGCTCCGCCGTGAAAACCCCCTTCAAGGTGATGAAAACAGTTACAACCTGATCGTGGCTAAAGGCGGTTTCTTTGGCAGGAGCCGCCTGATCAGGTTCTTTTCAAGCGAGTCTGTCAGGTAGGGTTCCGTCACTACAATCGACCAAGCGGGCTGCCGTTTCCTGCCGTTTTCCGTTATACTCGCCGGCTTTCAAAAGTTCGCCAACGAGTGCTGCCCGCCATGGAAATCAACCCGATCCTTAACACCATCAAGGACCTGTCCGAGCGCTCCGAAACTATTCGGGGGTATCTTTGACTACGATCAAAAGCATGAGCGTCTGACCGAAGTCAATCGCGAGCTTGAAGATCCTGCTGTCTGGAACAAACCTGAATACGCCCAGGAACTGGGCCGCGAGCGCGCTGCGCTGGCGCAGATCGTCGATACCCTCGACGAACTGAACACCGGTCTGGCCGATTGCCGTGACCTGCTGGACATGGCCGTCGAAGAAAACGACGAAGGCGCAGTGGGCGATGTTGTCGCCGAACTGGCCCGTCTCGAGGAAAACCTCGCCAAACTCGAATTCCGCCGCATGTTCAGCCACGAGATGGACCCGAACAACGCTTACCTGGACATCCAGGCCGGTTCCGGTGGCACCGAGGCCCAGGACTGGGCCAACATCCTGCTGCGCATGTACCTGCGCTGGGCCGACAAGCGCGGTTTCGAAGCGACCATCATGGAACTGTCCGCCGGTGAAGTCGCCGGTATCAAGGGCGCGACCGTGCACATCAAGGGTGAATACGCCTTTGGCTGGTTGCGCACCGAGATTGGCGTACACCGCCTGGTACGCAAGAGTCCGTTCGACTCCGGCAACCGTCGCCACACTTCGTTCTCTGCGGTGTTCGTCTCGCCAGAGATCGACGACAAGGTCGAAATCGAGATCAACCCGGCCGACCTGCGCATCGACACCTACCGCTCCTCCGGTGCCGGTGGTCAGCACGTAAACACCACCGACTCGGCCGTACGTATCACCCACGTACCGACCAACACCGTGGTCAGCTGCCAGAACGAACGTTCCCAGCACGCCAACAAGGACACCGCCATGAAAATGCTGCGGGCCAAGTTGTACGAGCAGGAAATGCAGAAACGCAACGCCGCGTCACAAGCGCTGGAAGACACCAAGTCGGATATCGGCTGGGGTCACCAGATCCGCTCTTATGTGCTCGATGCGTCGCGGATCAAGGATCTGCGCACTAACATCGAACGCAGTGACTGTGACAAGGTGCTCGATGGCGACATCGACGAGTATCTGGAAGCCAGCCTGAAATCAGGCCTGTAACACCCTAATTCTGTGATGGAAAATTTAAAGACATGAGCGACCAACAACTCGACCAGGCCCTGCAACAGGAAGAAAACTCCCTGATCGCCCTGCGCAAGGAAAAGCTTGCTGCCGAGCGCGCCAAGGGCAATGCCTTCCCCAACGACTTCCGCCGCGAAAACTACTGCGATGCCCTGCAGAAGCAGTACGCGGACAAGACCAAGGAAGAGCTGGCAGAGGCTGCGATCCCGGTCAAGGTGGCAGGTCGCATCATGCTCAACCGTGGCTCGTTCATGGTGATCCAGGACATGACCGGTCGCATCCAGGTCTACGTCAACCGCAAGACCTTGCCTGAAGAAACCCTGGCCTCGGTGAAAACCTGGGACATGGGCGACATCATCGCCGCCGAAGGCACCCTGGCCCGTTCCGGCAAGGGCGACCTGTATGTGGAAATGACCAACGTGCGCCTGCTGACCAAGTCGCTGCGCCCGCTGCCGGACAAGCACCACGGCCTGACCGACACCGAACAGCGCTACCGCCAGCGCTACGTTGACCTGATCGTCAACGAAGAAGTGCGCCATACGTTCCGTGTGCGCTCGCAAGTGATCGCGCACATCCGTACCTTCTTGATGCAGCGCGACTTCCTGGAAGTGGAAACCCCGATGCTGCAAACCATCCCGGGTGGTGCCGCAGCCAAGCCGTTCGAAACCCACCACAACGCGCTGGACATGGAAATGTTCCTGCGTATCGCGCCGGAGCTGTACCTCAAGCGTCTTGTTGTGGGCGGCTTCGAAAAAGTGTTCGAGATCAACCGCAACTTCCGTAACGAAGGCGTTTCTACCCGTCACAACCCAGAATTCACCATGTTGGAGTTCTACCAGGCCTACGCCGACTACGAAGACAACATGGACCTGACCGAAGAACTGTTTCGCGAGCTGGCGCAGCTGGTGTTGGGCAGCACCGACGTGCCGTACGGCGACAAAGTGTTCCACTTCGGCGAGCCGTTCGTGCGTCTGTCGGTGTTCGATTCGATCCTCAAGTACAACCCTGAGTTGACTGCCGACGACCTGAACGACATCGACAAGGCCCGTGCCATCGCCAAGAAAGCCGGTGCCAAGGTGTTGGGCTTCGAAGGCCTGGGCAAACTGCAGGTAATGATTTTCGAAGAGCTGGTCGAGCACAAGCTGGAACAGCCGCACTTCATCACCCAGTACCCGTTCGAAGTGTCGCCGCTGGCCCGTCGTAACGACGACAACCCGAACGTCACCGACCGTTTCGAGCTGTTCATCGGTGGCCGCGAAATCGCCAACGCCTACTCCGAGCTTAACGACGCGGAAGACCAGGCCGAGCGCTTCATGGCCCAGGTGGCCGACAAGGACGCCGGTGATGACGAAGCCATGCACTACGACGCTGACTTCGTCCGCGCCCTGGAATACGGCATGCCGCCAACGGCCGGTGAAGGCATCGGCATCGACCGTCTGGTGATGCTGTTGACCAACTCGCCGTCGATCCGCGATGTGATCTTGTTCCCGCACATGCGGCCACAAGCGTAACCGAAGCGAAATCCGAAGCCGCCTTTTATAAGGCGGCTTTTTTATGTGGCGTCTTTAAGCGTCAAGCAAACAGCGCCAGGTTTTGATCTATTCAAGGATTTGAGTCGTGAACCGCGTAACCGCTCAAGAAGGCGCCGCCGGCATTGCCGCTGCCGTGGCTGAAAGCGTCCAGTACCAGGGCCGCAAGGCCAGTCGTCGGGGTAGCGAGCAGCGCAGGCAAGACATCCTCGATGCAGCCATGCGCATTGTGGTGCGCGATGGTGTACGGGGTGTGCGTCATCGGGCTGTGGCGGCGGAGGCCGGGGTGCCGTTGTCGGCCACCACCTACTATTTCAAGGATATCGATGACCTGCTCACCGATACCTTCGCCCAATACGTCGAACGCAGCGCCGCGTTCATGGGCAAGTTGTGGGTACGCAACGAAGGGCTGCTGCGCGAAATGGTGGCCTATGGCGATGGCAGCCCACAATCACGCTCGCAACTGGCGGATGATATTGCGCGCCTGACTGCCGATTACGTCTTGCGCCAACTGACCAACCGTCGTGAGCACCTGATGGCCGAGCAGGCGTTCCGCCAGGAAGCCTTGCTCAACCCGCGCCTGGCCGAGTTGGTGCGCTCCCACCAGCAGATTCTGTTGCAGGGCACCGGGCAGTTTTTCCAGGTGCTGGGCTCCCGCGAGCCACAACAGGATGCCAAAGTGTTGACGGCGATAATCAGTCGGATGGAATATCAGGGCCTGCTGGGCGGCGCAGAGCCTCTGACCGGTGAAGAGATGCTTGAGATCCTCAAGCGTTACATGCATTTGGTGTTGGCCTCGGTCTGACACCGGGGGATGTCCAATGAAAACCTGGCGTGTGGCGGTAATCGCCTTGTCGTTCCTGCTGCTGAGCGGTTGCCTGGTGACCTTCAAGGACCCGCTGCCGGCCCATGACGCCGCGCCGCAGGCCCTGCTGGGCCAATGGTCGAGCAAAAACGCCTGGGGTGAACCGCTCAACCTGCACATCACCGCCGTGGGTGAGCACCGTTACAAAGCCGTGAGCTACCCTACAGCCAAGCCCGGGCAGCGTGATGAGTACCTGTTCAGCGTTTCGCGCCATGGTAGCCGCTGGTATTTGTCCGCGCCGCTGCCGGCCAAGCTCGGCGGGAACTTCATCCTGGTGGGCTTCGAAATCAACGAAAAGCATGAATTGGTGGTCTACAACCTTGACCTTGAGCAGATCCATCAAGCCATCGGCCAAAAGGCGTTGCACGGCAGTACCGTGGAAACCGTCGAAGGTGCAGGCGTATTGGTGGACAGCCCCTTGGACCAGGTATTTGTTTACCTGGATGACCCGGCCAATGCCGATGTATTCGTGGAAGCCGTGCGCTACCAGCGCGCGGGCAAATAACGTTTAAAGAGGAAGCACCGGGTGGACGATTACCAGCAGACGATACGCACCTTGTCTGATCGCATTGTGCTGGCGCAAACACCGATTCGCGTCCTCGACGCCGTGAAGTGGGACGAGAATATTCGCCAGGGATTCCTCAAGGCCAAGGGCAAGGAAATGCCGGCGGTGAGCCGCGACTACTACCTCAACCGGCCGCTGGCGTTCGACTCCAGCGCGGTCAAGCTGGAGTTCCAGAACATCGAGCGCGACATCACCCGTCGCCTCGGCCAATTCAGCCCGGTCGGGCAGATCATGCGCCGCATGTGCAAGGAATACCGCATGGTGGTGCGCATGCTTGAAGCACGTGGCACCGAGGATTTCGGCCTGATTTCCCAGGAACTTTATGGCGCAGCCTCCGATGCGTTCCACGCCGGCGACCCGACCCTGGCTGACCTGGGCCTGATGCTGTCGGACTACCTGAACAACATCGACGGCCGTGGCGACTTGAAGGACGAGGCCAAGACCCTCACCGCCAAGGACGCCGTGGCCCTGCTGCAAACCCGCCTGAACAAAGTGTTTGGCGAGGCCGAAGAGACCATCCGCGTGTTCGAGTCCGACGGCATCGTTGCCGACGCGGCGGCGGGTGCGGACTACATCAAGATCCGCGCCGACGCGATGTTCAACGACCGCGACGTGCGCGCCCTGGAAGTGCACGAAGGCCTGGTGCATGTCGGCACCACCCTCAACGGCCAGAACCAACCGATCTGCACCTTCCTGTCCAAGGGCCCGCCGTCGTCCACCGTGACCCAGGAAGGCCTGGCGATCCTGATGGAAATCATCACCTTCGCTTCCTACCCGAGTCGCCTGCGCAAGCTGACCAACCGCACCCGGGCCATCCATATGGTGGAAGAGGGCGCCGACTTCCTGCAGGTATTCGAGTTCTTCCGCGAACAAGGCTTTGAGATGGCCGAAAGCTACGGCAACGCCAGTCGCGTTTTCCGTGGGTCGGTGCCGACCGGTCTGCCGTTTACCAAGGACTTGTCCTACCTTAAGGGCTTCATCATGGTCTACAACTACATCCAACTCGCCGTGCGCAAAGGCAAGCTGGAACAAGTGCCGCTGCTGTTCTGCGGCAAGACCACCCTGGAAGACATGCGCACCTTGCGCCAACTGGTGGACGAAGGCCTGGTGGTACCGCCCAAGTACCTGCCGGAGCAGTTCCGTGACATGAACGCACTGGCGGCGTGGATGTGCTTCTCCAACTTCCTCAACCACTTGAGCCTGGATCGGATCGAGGCGGATTACTCCAATATCCTTTAAACCGTGGTATTCGCGAGGCTTCAACGGATGAGAATCCTCGGCATTCTGTGCCTGCTACTCACATTGAACGGCTGCAGCTCGCTGCTGTTCTACCCCGAGCCCGGCCTGCCGTTCACGCCGGAAAAAGCCCACCTGTACTACCGTGACGTGACCTTGACCACTGCCGACGGCGTGAAGCTCCATGCCTGGTGGTTGCCGGCCAAGCCCGGTGTACCGCTCAAGGGCACGGTGCTGCATTTGCATGGCAACGGCGGCAACCTGGCCTGGCACCTGGGCGGCAGTTGGTGGCTGCCCGAGCAAGGCTACCAAGTGCTGTTGCTGGACTATCGCGGCTATGGCTTGTCGCAAGGCAAACCCTCGCTGCCCGCGATCTATCAGGACGTGGACGCGGCGTTCAGTTGGATCGACCAGGCGCCGGAAACCCAGGGCCAGCCGCTGATTGTTCTCGGCCAAAGCCTGGGCGGGGCGTTGGCGGTGCACTACCTGGCCGCCCATCCGGAGCGCCAATCTCAGCTCAAGGCTTTGGTGTTGGACGGCGTCCCCGCCAGTTATCGTGACGTAGGGCAATTCGCCCTGAGCACTTCCTGGTTAACATGGCCGTTTCAGGTGCCCCTGTCCTGGCTGGTGCCGGACGCAGACAGCGCAATATATGCCATACCGAAACTGACGCGCGTGCCGAAGCTGTTGTTCCACAGCCTGGACGACCCGATCGTGCCGGTGGCCAATGTCATCCGCCTCTACCAGGCCGCGCCACCACCCCGAGTGCTGCAGTTGACCCGGGGCGGTCATGTGCAGACCTTTGCCGACAAGACCTGGCAAACGGTGATGCTGCGCTACCTGGACGACCCACAGCACTTCAACGGCTTGCGCCGCCTGGGCGAGATTCCGAACTTTCCTAAAGTTGATTCATCAGAGAGCCCGCAATGAGCGAAGAACGCAACATGATCCCGCTGATCCTTACCGGTATCGGCACCATCATCGGCACTGTTGGCTGCCTGTGGTTCTACGGTTACCTGCACTTTGCCAAGCCGGAAGATGCCCTGCTGCTCAGCGATTTCACCATGCTCAAGACGGTGCCGGGCGAGGACTACAAGATCTCCCTGACCCCGGCCGCGCAAGTGGCGCAGTGCGTGGATGGCGTGCTGGTGATGTTCGACACCGAGCAGAAAGGCCTCAGCGGCGTGTTGGTGAACAACAAGAAGCAGGCTGTGCGATGCATGGGGCAGGAAACCCCGCAATTGCAGCAGTGAAGGCGGTTTTTGCCGGTGTGGGAAAGCTCCGTTTTGCGTGCCGACTAATGATTTAACACTGATAAGCCGCTCGGCACGCCGGAACCCGCCTGCCGTGCTCACCACAGATCATGGACTGATTGGATTTACCAATCGGTCCATTTTTTCATGACGCTGGAGTGAGCAAATATGGCGGGTATAAACGCAATGCCGGGTGTAGGCAGCATGGGCGGTGGTGGACAGGTTGCCGGTGGCCCTCAACAGAACCAGGGGCTGGATCAGCAGATCAAGGACGTTCAAAGCAAAATCAAAGAGATGCAGTCACAAGGTGCTAAAGGCGGCCAGGGCAGCGAGGGCAGCGAGGGCGGAGGTGGCCTCGACGAACTGATGAAACTGTTGGAGAAACTGCTCGCCCAAAAAGCTCAAGGTGGGCAGGGTGCGCAAGGCGATCAAGGCGCGCAGGATGGCCAAGGTGGCGGCCAGGGTCAGGGCCAAATCCAAATGCCGGAGACCCAGGGTACAGGCAAGGTCGGCGGTTAAACGCCACCTCTCGAAAACCGCCCTTTCAGGGCGGTTTTTGCGTGCTCAATCCGCTATTCAGCCTGTAACGACGTGAGTGGCGTACTGCAGGGTGTCGCACGTCATGCAGATGAAATGGAAATGTCTGGAACCGGTTCGACTTAAATGCCACATAAAATGCGGCTACCTACATAGATTGGGTCGACGATGAAAATACATATTCCTGTATTGGAAAACATGTTGGCCATGGCAAGGCAGCATGTGGCGCTGGAACAGGAAGCCGCTCGCAGGTACAAGCGCGATCAAGGCAGGGACGAGCAAGCGAGCGCGAAGATTGAAATGCCAGCCGAGGACACGAATCGCACTATCCAGTTTGACGAGCCGAAAAAAAACCCACCGTGAGGTGGGTTTTCTTATCCAACGCCAATCAATCAGTTGGCAACGGAAGACCGTGGCTTGACGGGCTGGTTGTCGTTGGAGATGGTCACTTCAACGCGGCGGTTCATGGCACGGCCCGAGACGCTGCCGTTGTCGGCAACCGGGTATTCCTTGCCGTAGCCCTGGGTCACGATGCGCGAGATATCCACGCCTTGTTGAGCCAGTGCGCGTTGTACCGAAGCGGCACGACGCTCGGACAGGCTTTGGTTGTACGAATCGGAACCGGTGCTGTCGGTGTAGCCTTCGACGATCACTTTACGGTCCGGGTTATCGCGCAGGAACTGAGCCAGCTTGGTGATGTTCACCAGGCCGCTGGATTTCAGGTCGGACTTGTTGGTAGCAAACAGCACGTCGCCAAAAGTTACCAGCGTGCCGCGATCGGTCTGCTTGGCGTTCAGGCTGTCCTGAAGTTGCTTGATTTGCGCATCGCGGGCATCCAGCAAGGCGCGGGCACGTTCGTCGCCGGCGTTTTTCAGCTTGGCTTCGGACTCACGCAGCACGATGGTGTCTTTGGCCACTTCAACGCGCTGGTTGGTCAGGTAGGCCAGTTGGTCTACTTTCTTCTGGTCTTCCTTGTCGCGGTAGGCCTTGTCAGCCTTGTCCAGCCATTCGCTGGCGTCCTTGGTTTCCAGGGCCGCGAGCTTGGTGGCTTGCGGGTTGGTCTGCAGGGAGGAGAAGTTGGTCCGCGCATTTTCCAGGTTCGCGTTCGGCGGGGTGGAGCATGCCGCCAGTGCAACGCTCATCGCCAGCAGGGCAGGGATCATCAATTGTTTACGCATAGTCGTGTCGTCCTTTCAATTCTTTATCGGGTGCGATTGGGTCACAGGAAGCGCCTTACTTCTGCTGGATAGCAGCCGGACGCATGCCTTCCTTACGCAACTCATCAACAGCCTTCTGGGAATCCTTCACAGCCTGTTCAGCCTTGGCGGCCTGGGCCTTACGCTCTGCGACGCGGGCGTCCCACTCGGCTTGTTCAGCCAGGCGACGGGCTTCGTCGTAGTTCTTGTCGTGCATGGCAATCTCGGCTTGCTTGAGCTTGTCCTGGGCCGACTTCATTTCCACCGCAGCGTACTCAGTACCGCCAGCGCTGACAGCGCTGTTCACCGCAGATTGGGTGACGGCGTACTGCTCGGTCGGAGGATTGCCGGCGCAGCCCGCCAGAACGAAGCTGGTGCCGATTGCCAGCGCGGCCAATTTGAGCCCGCGCAGGTGGTTAAACGAGGATTTGGCAGTGCTGGTCTTCATCGTCTTCAACTCCATTGGATAACTCCTGAAAAACATCAAAATCCATGTCACTGGTCTGCGGCGGCGGGCTTGGCACTGATGCGCAAATTGCCCTTTGAAACGACCGTTCCAAGTGATGGCTTACTGGCTGTGACCGGAGGCTTTTTTCAAAAGTTCAGAGAAGATGGCGATTTGCCTAAAAAAATATCTGACTGATTGGTCAGCGTAAAAAAGTTGGAACTTCTGCGTTGCGCAACGGTACGCCGGGCCCTTTAGGAGCCCGGAATACAAGGGGTTTGTGGGGTTGGGTCAGTGTTTCGGTTCGTCGCTGCTCGCTGACAAATCATGCAGATAACGGCGCGACAGTGTCAGAAAGCGTGGGGTAGGGCCGACGTCTTCGTACAGGGGATCGCCTTCTTCATCGGTGGCAATGACGTGCTGGCCCTTGATGTAGGGGAAGCTGGCTTCCAGCTCTTCAAGCGCTGCGCCGATCAACTCACCGAGCAATTCTTCGGGGTGGCGCTTGGGGTACATCTCGGTAATGGCCGCCAGCCGCGCGGCGGACTCCATATCCAGGTGGATGGCGTACTCGGTCTTGGTCAAGCGACCCTTGGCGTTCTCTTCCCAATGCTGGGCCAGTTCTCGAATTTTCATGGCAACCTCAATGGAGCCCGCTTTTAGCCGGCGGTGATGAGTGTCCAGTCGCACGCTCGGATAAACACGACGACTTAACCTTGAGACTAGCTGCAACTCACAAGGTTTAAAGTCTTGTCATAAATTGATGCTGGCGGCACTCTGGCAAACCTGCGCGTCCCGGATTTCTGGCTGGAGATTGGCTGATGAGTGATATCGATGCACGCTTGCGTGAGGATGTTCACCTGCTGGGTGAGCTGTTGGGCAACACCATTCGAGAGCAGTACGGCGATGATTTCCTCGACAAGATCGAGCAGATCCGCAAAGGCGCCAAGGCTGACCGGCGCGGTGCCGGCGATGAACTGAGCACCAGCCTCAACCAGTTGCAGGAAAACGAACTGTTGCCGGTGGCCCGTGCCTTCAACCAGTTCCTCAACCTGGCCAACATTGCCGAGCAGTACCAACTGATCCACCGGCGTGATGAGTCGCAGCCGGCACCGTTCGAGTCCCGCGTATTACCCGAATTGCTGGCGCGCTTGCAAAGCGAAGGCCACAGCAACGAATCCCTGGCCCGTCAGTTGGGGCGCCTGGAGATCGAACTGGTCCTCACCGCCCACCCCACCGAAGTGGCGCGCCGCACCCTGATCCAGAAATACGATGCCATCGCCGCGCAATTGGCGGCGCAAGATCACCGCGACCTCACCACGGCTGAGCGCGAGCAGATCCGCCAGCGCCTGCAACGTTTGATCGCCGAGGCCTGGCACACCGAAGAAATCCGCCGCACCCGACCCACGCCCGTGGACGAAGCCAAATGGGGCTTTGCGGTGATCGAGCATTCGCTGTGGCACGCGATCCCCAACTATCTGCGCAAGGCTGACCAGGCGCTGCACGCCGCCACCGGTTTGCGTTTGCCCCTGGAAGCGGCGCCGATCCGCTTTGCGTCGTGGATGGGCGGCGACCGTGACGGCAACCCGAATGTCACGGCGCCGGTCACCCGCGAAGTGCTGCTGCTGGCGCGTTGGATGGCCGCCGACCTGTACTTGCGCGATATCGACCACCTGGCCTCCGAGCTGTCGATGCAGCAAGCCAGCCCGGCGTTGCAGGCCAAGGTCGGTGATAGCGTCGAGCCTTATCGCGCCTTGCTCAAGCAACTGCGCGAACGCCTGCGCGCTACACGGCAATGGGCACATACCGCGTTGAGCAGTAGCACCCCGGCGCCGGCCGAGGTATTGCAGAACAACCGCGACCTGCTGGAGCCGCTGGAGCTGTGCTACCAGTCGTTGCATGAATGCGGCATGGGCGTGATCGCCGATGGCCCGTTGCTCGACTGCCTGCGCCGTGCGGTGACCTTCGGTCTGTTCCTGGTGCGCTTGGATGTGCGTCAGGATTCCAGCCGTCATTCGGCCGCCATGACCGAAATCACCGACTACCTTGGCCTGGGCCGTTACGAGGACTGGAACGAAGAGATGCGCATCAGCTTCCTGATGAAGGAGCTGGCCAACCGTCGACCGCTGCTGCCGGGCTATTTCAAGCCGTCGGCGGACACGGCTGAGGTGCTCAATACCTGTAAGGAAGTCGCCGCCGCACCGGCTGCATCCTTGGGCTCTTATGTCATTTCCATGGCCGGTGCTGCGTCCGACGTTTTGGCGGTGCAACTGCTGCTTAAAGAATCGGGCGTGCAGCGGCCGATGCGCGTAGTGCCGCTGTTCGAAACCCTCGCTGACCTGGATAACGCCGGCCCGGTGATCGAGCAACTGTTGCTGTTGCCAGGCTATCGCGCGCGTTTGCAGGGCCCGCAGGAAGTGATGATCGGCTACTCGGACTCGGCCAAGGACGCCGGCACCACCGCCGCCGCGTGGGCGCAGTACCGGGCGCAGGAGCGTCTGGTGGATATCTGCCGCGAGCAACAGGTGGAGCTGCTGTTGTTCCACGGTCGCGGCGGCACCGTCGGCCGTGGCGGCGGCCCGGCTCACGCGGCGATCCTGTCGCAGCCACCGGGTTCCGTGGCCGGGCGGTTCCGCACCACCGAACAGGGCGAGATGATCCGCTTCAAATTCGGCCTGCCGGATATCGCCGAGCAGAACCTCAACCTTTATCTGGCTGCCGTGTTGGAGGCGACGCTGCTGCCACCGCCGCCGCCGGAGCCAGCCTGGCGCCATTTGATGGATGAATTGGCGGCAGACGGTGTCAGCGCTTACCGCGCCGTGGTGCGGGAAAATCCGCAGTTCGTCGAGTATTTCCGCCAATCCACGCCGGAACAGGAGCTGGGTCGCTTGCCCTTGGGCAGTCGCCCGGCCAAGCGTCGCGCAGGCGGCATTGAAAGCCTGCGCGCGATTCCGTGGATCTTTGGCTGGACCCAGACCCGCCTGATGCTGCCGGCCTGGCTTGGCTGGGAGGCAGCGCTGAGCAAGGCCCTGGAGCGCGGCGAAGGCGAGTTGCTGGGGCAGATGCGTGAACAGTGGCCATTCTTCCGTACCCGCATCGACATGCTGGAAATGGTGTTGGCCAAGGCGGATGCCGATATCGCCCGCCTGTATGACGAGCGCTTGGTGCAGCCGGACCTGCTGCCATTGGGTGCGCATCTGCGCGACCTATTGTCGCAGGCGTGCAGTGTGGTGCTTGGCCTGACCGGCCAGTCGCAACTGCTGGCCCATAGCCCGGACACCCTGGAGTTCATCCGTCTGCGCAACACCTACCTCGACCCCCTGCACCTGCTGCAGGCCGAGTTGCTGGCGCGTTCACGCCAGCAGGAAGCGGCGCAGGACAGCCCTCTGGAACAGGCGCTGCTGGTCTCCGTGGCCGGCATTGCCGCGGGTTTACGTAATACCGGTTAAGGTTTTTTGCGTGTTCTCAATGGCTTGCAGATAAACCACGGCGGCTGCCCTGAAAAGGGCAGTCGGCGTTTATGGGGCCGGGTTGCACTCAGGCATACCCTACCTATGACGCATGCCCTGCGCGGGTTCCTGCGACTTTTGGCGGCTTGTGTGGTTAAGGCCTGCTGTGTATCTTGATCAGCCTTTGGCCGTTTGGGCGGCCCGAATTCTATTTTTACGCGATTGGCCCGCCGCGGCGAATCCGAGCGTCATCTCTATAAAAAATTGAGGAGCACATCAATGCGCGTCATTCTGCTGGGAGCTCCCGGGGCCGGTAAAGGTACTCAGGCAAAGTTCATCACTGAAAAGTTCGGCATTCCACAAATCTCCACCGGCGACATGCTGCGTGCGGCCGTCAAGGCTGGCACCGAGCTGGGCCTGATCGCCAAGAGCGTGATGGACAGCGGTGGCCTGGTGTCCGATGACTTGATCATCAACCTGGTCAAGGAACGCATCAGCCAGGAAGACTGCAAGAACGGTTTCCTGTTCGACGGCTTCCCACGCACCATTCCCCAGGCTGAAGCCCTGGTGAAGGCCGGCGTTGAGCTGGATGCCGTGGTTGAAATCGCGGTGGAAGATGAAGAGATCGTCCAGCGCATTGCCGGTCGTCGCGTTCACGAAGCCTCTGGTCGCGTGTACCACACCGTCTACAACCCGCCAAAAGTGGAAGGCAAGGACGATGTAACCGGCGAAGACCTGGTACAGCGTAAAGACGACACTGAAGAAACCGTGCGTCATCGCCTGTCGGTCTACCATTCCCAGACCAAGCCGCTGGTGGACTTCTACCAGAAGCTGTCCGCTGCCCAGGGCAAGCCGAAGTACAGCCACATTCCTGGCGTCGGCTCGGTTGAAGCGATCACGGCCAAAGTGCTGCAAGCACTGAGCTGATCGCTCCACCGGCTTCACGGATAACGGCCCGCTTGCGGGCCGTTGTTGTTTATACTGGCGCACTTTTTTTCGACTTGGACACCCACACTGATGAGTACCCTGCTGGCCCTGGACACCGCGACTGAAGCTTGCTCCGTTGCCCTGCTGCACGATGGCAAGGTGACGAGCCACTACGAGGTGATCCCGCGTCTGCACGCGCAGAAGCTGTTGCCAATGATCAAGCAGCTGCTGGAAGACGCCGGCACTACGCTGGCTGCGGTGGATGCCATCGCCTTCGGCCGTGGCCCGGGTGCGTTTACCGGTGTGCGTATTGCCATTGGTGTGGTGCAGGGGCTGGCGTTTGCGTTGGAGCGCCCGGTATTGCCGGTATCCAACCTGGCCGTACTGGCCCAGCGCGCCTTGCGTGAACATGGCGTTCATCAGGTTGCGGCGGCTATCGATGCACGTATGGATGAGGTGTATTGGGGTTGCTACCGCGAAACGGCAGGCGAAATGCGCCTGGTGGGTGTCGAAGCCGTGCAGCCGCCTGAGTCGTCCGTATTGCCGAGTGATGCAAGTGGTGGCTGGTTCGGTGCTGGCACCGGGTGGGGTTATGGTGAGCGCATCGCTGTGCCATTGGTTGGCAGAGACGCGGCGATGTTGCCCCACGCTGAAGATCTATTGGCCTTGGCGCGGTTTGCTTTTGAACGTGGGGAAGCGATTCCAGCGGATCAGGCAGCTCCTGTTTACCTGCGCGATAAAGTGGCGCAGACCAAGGCTGAACGCGGGATTATTTGACGTCAAAAATGATGGCAATTTGGGGCTAAATTCACCAATCGTCAGAATTTGCCCCCCGTTTTAAACCTTTTTCAAATTATGTGTTCTAGTTATCACCAGAGCATTTGCGCACCACGGATGATGCTGCCAAAATGCCATTACTGATAGCGAGTTCGCGCCCATGCGTATTGATGGCTTTTCCTCACAGTCCTACCCAATCAAGCGCAAGCCACGTAAGGCGAACGTTACGGTAGACGAGTCGGTTGAGGATTCGCCGGACTTCATCGAGGTCCAGTCCGACGCGCAGGCCAACACTCAAGCCCGTATCAGCGGTCTTCCCGCCCGTCAGCAAGACATGGTCTTCCCGCGCTCCATGAGCAAAAGCGTCGCCACCGCCCTGGCCAGCTACCTGACCACGGCCGGTTTTGTCGAATGGGATATGGAAGTGCTGGGCCTCGACATCCACATCTGATGCGCCTGCCTTACTACCTCGGTTGTCCGTCCTGGAGCGAAAACGCCTGGCGCGAGTACCTGTACCCCGCCGACGCACGTTCCAGCGATTACCTCGCGCTCTATTCCCAGGTCTTCAACGCCGTTGAAGGCAACACCACGTTCTATGCACGACCCTCGGCCGCCACGGTGCAACGCTGGGCTGAAATCATGCCCGACGATTTCCGTTTCACGGCCAAGTTTCCCGGTGATATCAGCCACAGCGGCAACCTGATTGAGCAGCTACCGGCTGCCGAAAGCTTTGTGGGTTTGATGAGCCCTCTGGGTGAACGGGTCTCGCCGCTGTGGTTGCAGCTGCCCGCGACGTTCACACCGCAGCGTCTGGGGGAGTTGGCAGGCTTCATTGATGGCCTTGAGCGGCCCATGGCGGTGGAGGTGCGTCATTCGGAATTCTTCGCTAAAGGCGACGCCGAGCGCATGCTTAACCGCTTGTTACGGGACCGGGGCGTTGAGCGCATCTGCCTGGACCCGCGTGCGTTGTTCAGTTGCACGTCCACGTCAGCCGCCGTGCTGCACGCCCAATCGAAAAAGCCCAAGGTGCCGCCACGGCCGGCGGCACTGACGCAGTTTCCCCAAGTGCGTTTTATCGGTCATCCCGAACTGGAAGCCAACGACCCATTCCTGGTGCCGTGGGTGGAAAAAGTCGCCGGGTGGATCGAAGAAGGCCGCACCCCCTACGTGTTCCTGCACACCTCGGATAATCGCCTCGCGGCACAACTGGCCCTGCGTTTCCACGACCAACTGATGGCGCGCCTGCCGGGTCTGCCGCCGCTGCCGACCTTGGATCGTGCTCCCGCCGTGGAGCAACTGGGGTTACTCTAGGGCTCCTTTTCCCGCCAGGAGCCAGACATGGATGCCCAAACCCTTCGCGCCGAAACCTTCAAGGCCTTGCACGAACGTGACCGCACGTTCGTGATGCCTAACCCGTGGGATGCAGGCTCTGCCGTGATGCTGGCCAGCCTGGGGTTTGAAGCCCTCGCCACCACCAGTGCGGGCTACGCGTTCAGCCTGGCGCGTCCGGATGCGGAAGGGGCGTTGTCCCTGGAAGACACCTTGATCAACGCCGGCATGATTGCCAATGCCACGGCGTTGCCGGTGGCGGCGGACCTGGAAAACGGCTTCAGCGACACTCCCGAAGGCTGCGCCCAGACCATCCTGCGTGCCGCCGCTACGGGTATTGTCGGCGGCTCCATTGAAGACGCCACGGGCATTGCCGCTGACCCGATCTATCCTTTCGACCTGTCCGTCGAGCGCGTCGAAGCTGCGGTGGCCGCCGCGCGCAGCCTGCCATTCCCGTTCACCTTGACGGCCCGTGCGGAAAACCTCCTGCATGGTCGCCTGGATTTGCCCGACACCATCCGCCGCCTGCAAGCCTACGCCGAAGCCGGTGCCGACGTGCTGTATGCGCCGGCCCTGCGCACTGCTGAGGAAGTGCTGGCGGTGGTCAAGGCGGTGGCGCCCAAACCGGTGAACGTGTTGATGTCCGGCGGCTTGAACCTTAGCGTCGCGCAGCTCAGCGCGATGGGCGTGCGGCGGATCAGTGTCGGCTCGGCCCTGGCGTTGGCGGCCTATGGCGAGTTCTATCGTGCGGCCCAGGAAGTGTACGAACTGGGCACGTTCACCTTTACCGAGCGCAAGATGCCCTTCAGCCAGGCCAACGAGTTCTTCAAGGGCTAAGGGATGCGCTTTTTCAAAGTGACAGGCGTGCTGCTGATCCTGGTGGGCGGCTTTGCAGTTGGCGTCTGGCGTGGCTGGGTGCCGCTGCCGGCCGATTGGAACCCGTGGGCGCCGCTGGATGTGCGCGCCAGCCCGAACCTGTTGACCCGCTACAAGCTGGGGCGCCTGCAGGACGACCCTGCGTTGTGCGACCAAGTGCTGGAGACCTCCGGCCTGCGCGTCAGCCATCAAGCTGATACATCCGCCGATGCGGCGTGTCCGCTGCGCAATACCTTGCGCGTTCAGGGTGCCGCGGTTGGCCTGAGCAGCAGTTTTCTCGCCAGCTGCCCGCTGGCGGTGGCGTTCGCCCTGTTCGAGCGCCACAGTCTGCAACCGGCGGCCCAGACGGTGTTCGGCCAGGCGGTGACGCGGGTCGAGCATCTGGGCAGCTTTGCCTGCCGCAATATGTACAACCGCGCCGAAGGGCGACTCAGCCAGCATGCGTCGGCCAATGCATTGGACATCGCCGGTTTTCGCCTGGCGGACGGGCGCAGTATCAGCGTGCTCAAGGATTGGCCGGGGGAGGGCGACAAGGCGCGCTTCCTGCGTCAGGTTCGCGACAGTGCCTGCGATGATTTCAACGTGGTGTTGAGCCCGGACTACAACGCCGCGCACCGCAACCATTTCCATCTGGATATGGGGCGTTGGTGGGTGTGTCGCTGAGTATCAGGCGGCAAGGCGCAGGTTCTGGGTGACCAGCGGGCGCGCCCAGTAGTAGTCGAAGTCGAGCGCCTTTTGCTGAGCGACCAGCTCTTCAGTCGGGTACGGCGTGGCGGCCGGCGGCAGCAGGTCCAGTTCGAATTCGGCGATGGGCAGGTGCAGTGGACGTGGCTCCGGCGCCGGGCCTGGCTCCGGCAGCGGCTCGCCAGCGGTGAGCACAATCGGGCGCACCCAACCGCTTTCGAAGTTCTGCTGGCGCTGCTGGGCGACGATTTCCTCTTCCGGGAACGGCGTGGCAGCCGGTGGCAGCAGCTCGGTTTCGAACTCGGCGATCGGCAGGAACAGCGGTTCTGGTGGGGCAATTTCGGTGTCTTTCACGTCGCACTCACGCTGGGTGAGGATCTGCGACAACAGGTCGGCGCCGGCGCTGGGTTCTACCGCTGGGTCCGCCGGTGCCTGCGCCTGCACAGACAGCGCGTCCGGCGTATCGCCGAGCTGCTCGGCCAACGCGCGGGCGAAGAAGTCCTGCCACACATGACTCACCCCGGCCAGCGCTTGGGTATTGCGCAGGCCGTAGTGGTTGTGGGTCGGCAGTACACCGATGGTTAGGGGAAGAATGTCTGACATTTTTCTCGGTCGACGCTCAGCTCTGGCAAAATACCTGACTGTTGTTTTTATCGGCCGCTGTTTGCCGATCCTTAATATTTTTGAGCGTAGCGATTGATGAGCGAACAACCAGCGGCCAGCCGCATCCAGGTCGAGGCCTTGGGCGAAGCGTTCCAGGGCCGTGCCGAGCAGTGGGCGTCACTGCTGGGGTTGCCAATGCACTTGGCGGATGCGGACTTTTCCCTGCAGGTGGGCGAGCACGGCCTACAGTTGCAACAGCTCGGGCCTGACGCGCCGGGGCCGGTGCGTGTGGACTTTGTCGAAGGCGGCGCGGCACATCGGCGGCTGTACGGTGGTGGCAGCGGGCAAATGATCGCCAAGGCGGTGGGCATCGCCCAAGGCGTGCGTCCACGGGTGTTGGACGCCACGGCCGGTTTGGGTAAGGACGCATTCGTGCTGGCCAGCCTGGGCTGCGAGATGAGCCTGATCGAGCGCCAGCCGCTGATCGGCGCCTTGCTCGAAGACGGTCTGGCACGTGGCGCGGATGATTTTGAGGTGGCGCCGATCGTGGCGCGCATGAAATTGCTCAAGGGCAACTCCATCGACGTGATGCGCAACTGGGAAGGCGAGCCGCCCCAGGTGATCTACCTCGACCCGATGTTTCCACACCGTGAGAAAACAGCCTTGGTGAAGAAGGAAATGCGCCTGTTCCGGCCACTGGTGGGGGATGATCCAGACGCACCGGCGCTGTTGGCCGCCGCCCTGGCCCTGGCCAGCCACCGTGTGGTAGTCAAGCGCCCGCGCAAGGCGCCATGCATTGAAGGGCCCAAGCCGAGTCATGCGCTGGATGGCAAATCCAGTCGCTATGACATCTACCCAAAGAAGGCGCTCAAGCCTTGATCATGAAGGCCTGTAGGCCCGCATAAACAACCCCACCACCTCCTGCACATGGGCTTCGGCGGCTTCTTCACTCAGTTGCCCGCCGCAGCCATACAGCAAGCAGAAATTCGCCGTGCCCTTGAGCAGGCAGAAGAAATGCTCGGCCGCCGTAAAGGGCTTGTCGATGCTCAGCGCGCCGCTCTGGTCGATCTTGCCGAGCAGGCGCTCCATGCCTTGCAACATGCGCATGGGACCGGCCTCGAAGAAGATCTGCGAGAGTTTCACGTCCTGATTGCCGGTGGTCATCATCAGGCGATGCAGGTTGACCGATTCCTCGCTGTTGATCAGGCGATGGAACCCCCGCGCGATATTCAGCAACACAGTCTCCACGGGCATGTCCGCAGGCAACTCGAAGTACATCACCGGCAGTTGCTCTTCGCACTTGGCCACCACTGCGGCGGTGAACAAGGTCTCTTTATCGGTGAAGTGGCTGTACACGGTCAGTTTCGACACGCCGGCCTCAAGGGCCACGGCATCCATGCTGGTACTGGCGTAGCCATTGCTCAAAAACAGGGTTTTCGCTGCTTCGAGGATTGCCTGGCGTTTTGCCATGTCCTTGGGACGCCCAGGGCTATTGGGGTTCACGGGATTGTCTGACATTTTCACCTTTAATACTGGACTGGTGAGTTTGGTATTAATAACATACCCGCCAGTATAATTATTCTTAGCTCCATTTGCGAAAGGTCCTACAGCATGCGCAGTACTTTCCTGCCCTTTGCGTTGCCTGTCAGTCTGGTCTTCCTGTTGGCCGGATGCGGCCATGAAGAAGCGACCCAGACCACCCTCCGTCCGGCCATGGTGGTGCAGCCACAGCCTTCTGCACAGTCGATGGACAGCTACCCCGGTGAAGTCCGCGCCCGTTATGAGCCAGACCTGGCCTTTCGCATCGGTGGCAAAGTCAGCAAGCGCTTGGTGGAAGAGGGCGAGCGGGTCAAGGCCAATCAGGCGCTGGCCGAACTCGACCCTCAGGACGTGCGCCTGCAACTGGAAGCGACCCGTGCCCAAGTTGCCGCCGCCGAGGCCAACCTTAGCCTGGTGCGCGCCGAGCGTGACCGCTACAAGACCCTGATGGACCGTCAGATGGTCAGCCGTTCCCAGTATGACAATTCCGAAAATCTCTATCGATCCGGTGAGGCCCGTCTCAAGCAGATCAAGGCCGAGTTTGACGTGGCCAGCAACCAGGCCGGCTATGCGGTGCTGCGTGCGCCGCAGGACGGGGTGGTAGCCAAGCGTGCGGTGGAAGTCGGCCAGGTGGTGTCCGCCGGCCAGACCGTGTTCACCCTGGCTACCGATGGCGAGCGCGAAGTGCTGATCAGCCTGCCGGAGCAGGGTTTTGGTCGTTTCAAGATCGGCCAGCCCGTATCGGTCGAGCTGTGGAGCCAGCCCGACCAGCGCTTCAGCGGTCGCATTCGTGAGCTGTCGCCGGCCGCCGATCCAAGGTCGCGTACGTTCGCTGCCCGTGTGGCGTTCACCGGCGGCAAGGTCCCGGCCGAACTGGGCCAGAGCGCCCGCGTGTTCATACAGGTCGACGGCGATATTCCTCTCTCGGTCCCTTTGTCGGCCCTTAGCGCGGAGAACGGTGCGTCCTACGTGTGGCGTGTACAGCCAGACAACACCCTCAAGCGCACACCCGTGCGCATCGGTGCCTTCGGTGAAAAAACCGTGCCGGTACTGGAAGGTTTGAGCCCTACGGATTGGGTCATTGCTGCGGGTGTGCATGTGCTCCATGAGGGCCAGCAAGTGCGCCCGGTGGATCGCTCCAACCGTGTGGTGAATCTGGCGGCCAAGGAGTAGTCCCCGATGGGTTTCAATCTTTCCGAATGGGCGTTGCGTAATCGCCAGATCGTACTGTTCCTGATGATCCTGCTGGCAGTGGTCGGCACCTTGTCCTACTCCAAGCTGGGACAAAGCGAAGACCCGCCGTTCACCTTCAAGGCCATGGTGATCAAGACCAACTGGCCCGGCGCCACCGCCCAGGAAGTCTCGCGGCAAGTCACCGAGCGCATCGAAAAAAAACTCATGGAGACCGGTGAGTACGAGCGCATCGTCTCGTTCTCGCGCCCCGGCGAATCCCAGGTCACCTTCATAGCCCGTGACTCCATGCATTCGGCGCAGATTCCCGAGCTGTGGTACCAGGTGCGCAAGAAGATCAGCGATATCCGCCAGACCTTGCCGCCGGATATCCAGGGGCCGTTCTTCAACGATGAATTCGGCACCACCTTCGGCAATATCTACGCCCTGACCGGCGACGGCTTTGATTACGCCGTGCTCAAGGACTACGCCGACCGTATCCAGATTCAGCTGCAGCGCGTGGCGGATGTGGGCAAGGTCGAGCTGCTGGGCCTGCAAGACGAGAAGATCTGGATCGAGCTGTCCAACCTCAAGCTGGCCACCCTCGGCTTACCGCTAGCGGCAGTGCAGCAGGCGTTGCAGGAACAGAACGCCGTCTCCACCGCCGGGTTCTTCGAAACCCCGAGCGAACGCGTGCAGCTGCGGGTGTCGGGCAACTTCAAGACCGTGGAAGAGATCCGCAACTTCCCGATTCGCGTAGGTGATCGAACCTTTCGCATCGGCGACGTGGCCGACATCCACCGTGGCTTCAATGACCCACCGGCACCGCGCATGCGCTACATGGGTGAAGACGCGATCGGCCTGGCCGTGGCCATGCGCGACGGCGGCGACATCCTGGTATTGGGCAAAGCCCTGGAAGGCGAATTCGCACGCCTGCAGAAGAACCTTCCGGCCGGCATGGAGCTGCGCAAGGTGTCAGACCAACCGGCGGCGGTGAAAACCAGCGTCGGCGAATTCGTGCAGGTACTGGCCGAAGCCTTGGCCATCGTGTTGCTGGTGAGTTTCTTCTCCCTTGGCGTGCGTACCGGCATGGTGGTGGCCCTGGCGATTCCGCTGGTGCTGGCGATGACCTTTGCCGCCATGTATTACCTCGGTATTGGTCTGCACAAGATTTCCCTCGGCGCCTTGGTGCTGGCGCTGGGTTTGCTGGTGGACGACGCAATCATCGCTGTGGAAATGATGGCGATCAAAATGGAGCAGGGTTACGACCGGCTCAAGGCCGCGAGCTTTGCCTGGACCAGCACCGCATTCCCCATGCTCACCGGTACGCTGATCACCGCAGCAGGCTTCCTGCCGATTGCCACCGCGCAATCGAGTACCGGCGAATACACCCGTTCGATTTTCCAGGTAGTGACCATTGCGTTGCTCGCCTCCTGGGTGGCCGCAGTGGTGTTCGTGCCCTACCTGGGGGAAAAACTCTTGCCGGACCTGGCGAAGATTCATGCAGCCAAGCACGGCACCGATGGTCCGGATCCCTACGGCACACCGTTTTATCAGCGCGTAAGACGCTTGGTGGAGTGGTGCGTGCGTCGGCGCAAAACCGTGATTGTCCTGACCCTGCTGCTGTTTATCGGCTCGGTGGCGCTGTTCCGTTTTGTGCCGCAGCAGTTCTTCCCGGCTTCCGGCCGTCTGGAGCTGATGGTCGACCTGAAGCTGGCCGAAGGGGCTTCCCTGAGCAACACCGCCGACCAGGTCAAGCGCCTGGAAGCCTTGCTCAAGGAACACGCGGGCATCGACAATTATGTGGCTTACGTCGGCACCGGTTCGCCGCGTTTCTACTTGCCGCTGGATCAACAACTGCCAGCCGCCAGCTTTGCCCAGTTTGTTGTGCTGGCCAAAACCATCGAGGAGCGCGAAAGCCTGCGTACCTGGCTGATCGAAACCCTCAACGAGCAATTCCCAGACCTGCGCTCACGGGTCACGCGCCTTGAAAACGGCCCGCCCGTGGGCTACCCAGTGCAGTTCCGTGTGACCGGCGAACATATTGAAGAAGTCCGCGCCCTGGCTCGGAAAGTCGCGGCAAAGGTTCGCGAAAACTCCCACGTGGTCAATGTGCACCTGGACTGGGAAGAACCGAGCAAGATCGTCTACCTCAATATCGATCAGGACCGCGCCCGTGCCCTCGGCGTGAGCACGGCCAATCTGTCGAAATTCCTGCAGAGTTCTTTGACCGGTTCCAGCGTCAGCCAATACCGCGAGGACAACGAGTTGATCGAGATCCTCCTGCGCGGCACCGTGCATGAACGCACCGAGCTGTCGTTGCTGCCTAGCCTGGCGGTGCCGACCGACAACGGTAAAAGCGTCGCGCTGTCGCAGATTGCCACCCTCGAATACGGTTTCGAGGAAGGCATCATCTGGCACCGCAACCGCCTACCCACGGTGACCGTGCGCGCTGACATCTATGGCAAGGAACAGCCGGCGACGCTGGTCCAGCAGATTCTGCCGACCCTTGAAGGCGTACGTGCCGAACTGCCGGATGGCTACCTGCTGGACGTTGGCGGCACAGTCGAGGACTCGGCCCGTGGCCAGAACTCGGTCAAGGCCGGCGTGCCGCTGTTTATCGTGGTGGTGCTTACCTTGTTGATGCTGCAACTGCGCAGTTTCTCACGCACCGCCATGGTGTTCCTGACAGCGCCGCTGGGGCTGATCGGTGTGACGCTGTTCCTGCTGGTACTCCGCCAGCCGTTCGGCTTTGTGGCCATGCTGGGGACTATCGCGCTGTCCGGGATGATCATGCGTAACTCGGTGATCCTGGTGGATCAGATCGAACAGGACATCAAGGCAGGCCTGGCGCCCTGGCAAGCAATCATCGAGGCGACCGTCCGACGTTTCCGCCCGATTGTGCTGACAGCCCTGGCGGCGGTGCTGGCCATGATTCCGCTGTCACGCAGTGTGTTCTTCGGACCTATGGCCGTGGCGATCATGGGCGGATTGATTGTGGCGACGGCGCTGACACTGTTGTTTTTGCCGGCCTTGTACGCAGCCTGGTTCCGAGTCAAGCCACCGGCCGTGTAAAGAGTTGTCGTAGGGGATTTCACAAAGAAGCTACGGAGGCGGGAACGCTTCCAAGGCGGGGGCCACTCATTGATTACCTGATTGCCAGGTCTTCCGCCGGTAGGGCTTCACCCCTGCCGGTGGGAGCTTAAATCTGATGATTCAAGGAGTGCTCATGAAAATTGATATCAATGTCAGCTCTTCCCGGTCCGCGTGCAACAGCAACCCCTGCGGACCCAGCAAGCCTCAACCGGCCAAGCCTGACCCTTGCAAGGACTCTTGCAAGCCCGGCAAGAGCCTGGCCATCGGCTTCGGTGTCATGCCTCTGGGCATGATCGCATTTGGTGGTTTTGGCCTAGGAAAGTTCTTCTGATCGTAGAAGAACCGCTTGAAGCCGGGCAGGTGAGCCCCCCACACCTGCCTGGGTTCGTTCCCGGTTTTACAGCGCGCCGAAGACTTTCTTCGCCAGGCTGGTCGCGGCGGCCGCAGGGTTCTCGCGAATGGTTTCTTCCTGCTTGGCAATCATCTTGAACAACCCGTCCAGCGCCTGTTCGGTCACGTAGTTCTCAACGTTGGCGCTCTTGGCATCCACTGCACCAAAGGCCGCGGCTTTGCCGGCCAGGGCGTTGTATTGCTGGGCGACGCCGACCTTGTCGGTTGCGGCCTTGACGATCGGCAGGAACTTGGCGCGGATCTGTTCGCGGCTGCTTTTGTTCAGGTACTGGGTGGCCGAGTCCTGGCCACCGCTGAGGATGCCCTTGGCGTCTGTCACGCTCATGTTTTTTACCGCGTTGACCAAGATCGGCTGGGCCTGGGTCACGGCGGTTTCGGCGGCCTTGTTCATGCTGGTTTCCAGCTGGGTCACCTGGTCGCCCATGCCGAACATTTTCAGTTTGTCGGCAACTTTGCCCAACTTGCCAGGCAGCCCGATCTTCACTTCCGGGTTGTTGCTGAAACCCCCGGGCACGCCCAGTTGCTTCACGGCGATCTGCGCGCCTTGGGTCAGTGCGTCCTTGAGGCCGCCGCTGGCGTCGCCCTGGGACAGGCTGCTCAAGTCCAGGGCCATGGCGTTGGCGCCGAACAGCAGGCCGGCACACAGGGCAGTAAGACGAAGGGAGTTACGGAGCATGGGCGCTTCCTTTTTGATCTGGCTTAAATTCTAGAGACTGTCAGTGTGCGACAGCATCAACCCGCAGGCGCAACGGTTGCACGTCCTGGCCATTGAGCTGCACAGCGTGGCGTTCGGTGGTGATAAACAGTAGCTTGCCCTCCACTTCGATGCGAGCGCTCACCGAATAAGTGTGGCCAGGTTTGACTTGCGCCGGGTCGTAGTTCAGGTGAAACGGCAGAGGCACCTGGCCTTTGACCGGACCTTTCTGCTCGGCCAGGGTCACGGCCTGGGCGTCCATCAGCGACACGTCTTGCAGGCTGACGCTCAAGGTCGCGGTCGGTGGCAGGGCGATGCGTTGCAGGTAGAACACTTCGCCATCAAGGCTGGCTTTGGGGGCAGGGCTCATGGATTGGCAGGCTCCGAGCAGGGCAGTCAGGCCCAGGAGGATGATCTTTTTCATGGTGTTGCTCCTTTTCAACGGCGCCGGAATCCCTCCGGCGCCTCTTTAAATCTAGCGGGTTTCTTCAGGTGCAGTGGCTTCGGGTTCGACCGGTGCTTCAGCGGCGCCATCTACACGATGCAACGCCACCTGGCGGATCGACAGGCGAATCTCCGCCGGCAGCACGCGTTTCGCCGCGCCTTCGGCCAGTTCGCCGAGCAGGTCGTGATAACTCAGCTTGCCGGCCTCGTCGCGGCGCAACACATCTTGCTCCAGCAAGGTCTGGATGAAATGTCGGAAAAGGCTCTTGTCGAAGAATTCCGGGGCGTTGAGGCCATGCAGGATCGACAGACGCTGGGCCATGATCGTGCACAGGTCTTCCAGTTCTTCGGCGCTGATGCTGTTCTGGCCACTGTTGAGCAGCAGCGAAATCGCCATGTAGAAGCGTTGCAGGGTTTGGGCAATGCTCTTGGACAGCAAGGTCAACAGCACAAAGTGCCGCGAACTCGGCGCCGGGCGCAGGTACACGTTGTTTTCGAAACGCAGCAGACCCTGTTCGACAAAGGCCTCCAGCCATTGGTCGATCACTGTGTCCAGCTCTTCCAGCGACCAACGAATGAACAGTTCCGATTGCAGGTACGGATACAGCGCGTGGGTGTAGCGCAGGATCTGTTCACGGCTCATCCGCGAACTGCTCTGAAAGAAGCTCGCCAGCAGCGCCGGCAGGGCAAAGATGTGCAGCACGTTGTTGCGGTAATAAGTCATCAGGACGGCATTCTGCTCGTCCAGGTACAGGATCTTACCCAGTGCGTCGCTCTGTTCCGACAGCAGGTCCATGTCCTTGACGTGCTTGATCAGCGCCAGGCCATCGCCTTCCGGCAGAGTGGTATGGGGTGAGTAGGGCACGCGGCGCAGCAGGGCCAGGTACAGGTCCAGCTGGCGCGCCATGGCCTGTTCATCCAAGGCCAGGCGGGTGGTGGACAGCAGCGCCAGAGCCACCAGGTTCACCGGGTTCACCGCCGCTGCTTCATTCAAGTGGCGCGCCACCTGTTCGCCAAGGCGGTTGGTGGTTTCGTTGAGCCAGGCGGGTTTATAGTTCGGGCCCAGTTCCTGGGAACGCCAGTCCGGTTGTTCGTTGTCGAGGAACTCGGCCAGTTTGATCGGCTCGCCAAAGTTGACCGCGACCTGGCCAAAGCGCTGCTTGAGCGCGCCGACCACTTTGAAAATATCGAAAATCGACTCTTTCTTCTTGCTCGCGCCGCGCAGTTCGCCCAGGTAGGTGCGGCCTTCGAGTACGCGCTCATAACCGATGTACACCGGCACAAACACGATCGGCATGCGCGATGAGCGCAAGAAGCTGCGCAGGGTGATCGCCAACATGCCGGTCTTCGGCTGCAACATGCGCCCGGTGCGCGAGCGACCGCCCTCGACGAAGTACTCCACCGGAAAGCCCTTGGTGAACAGGGTGTGCAGGTATTCGTTGAACACCGAGGTGTACAGCGGGTTGCCCTTGAAGGTGCGGCGCATGAAAAACGCACCGCCACGGCGCAACAGGCTGCCGATCACCGGCATGTTCAGGTTGATCCCGGCGGCGATGTGCGGCGGGGTCAGGCCGTTCTTGAACAGCAGGTAGGACAGCAACAGATAGTCGATGTGGCTACGGTGGCAAGGCACATAGATCACCTCGTAACCCTGGGCAACCTTTTGCACACCTTCGATGTTGTTGACCTTGATGCCGTCGTAGATCTTGTTCCAGAACCAGCTCAGCACCACTTCGAGGAAGCGGATCGCTGTGTAGGTGTAGTCCGAGGCGATCTCGTTGCCGTAGCGCAGGGCCTGGGCCTTGGCTTTTTCCGGACTTATTTTCTCCCGCTCGGCCTCATCGGCAATGGCCTGCCGCACCAGCGGCATGTTGACCAGGCCCTTCACCAGGTTACGGCGGTGGGACAAATCCGGACCGATGACCGCCGTCTTCAGGTTACGAAAGTGCACGCGCAGGATGCGTTGGGCCATGCGCACGGTACGTTCGTGGCCTTTATTGTGCTCGATCAATTCACGCAGGTTGATAGGCGCAGAGAATTGCACCCGGGTCTTGCGACCCAGAATCAGGATGCTCAACAGCCGGCGTAGACGCCCGGTGACCGCCCAGCTGTCGGCAAACAACAGCTTCCACGGGCTGGACTCGCTCTCGGGGGATTGGCCCCAGAACACGCTCACGGGAATGATTTGTGCATTCTCTTCCGCGTGTTCGGTGAGGGTGTTGACCAAGCGGGTCAGGGTAGGGGGGGCTCCGCGCTTGTCCTGGCGACCGAGCCAGTCCGGTTCCGGCGTGAGGTAGAAGAACGCCGCCGGCTCCATCAACGGGCCGACCGATACCGGCAGCACCGGGCGCGGCAGGCCGGCTTTGGTGCACTCGGCGTCGACCACGGCCAGTTCGGTGAGGGAAGGCGATTGCAGGACGTAGAACACCGGCCGGCTGCGGTCCAGGTTAAGGGTCAGTGACGACTGGTTGATCGTCTCCGAGCGAACCCAGAGGTACAACAGTCGGCGCAAGGTGCCGAACACTAGACGGCGGAACGGAGAGCGGGTCATAGGCGTGCTGCTTCAAGTGGAAAAAACCGAGCAGGCGCTCGGGCGGGTAGTGTGCCGTATTCGCCGAAAATCGGCAAAAAAGCAGCGATGTAAACTTGAGTTGATCGTATTTGAGCCTGTCTTATACTCGGCAGTTCAATGCGAGCGACTCAACAATAAAAATGCATGTGGGAGTAAGACAGATGGCAACGCGTGAAACCGGCAATGTGAAGTGGTTCAACGATGCAAAGGGCTATGGCTTTATCCAGCGCGAAGACGGCAAGGACGTGTTTGTGCACTACCGCGCCATTCGCGGTGACGGCCACCGCTCCCTGGCCGAGGGCCAGCAGGTGGAGTACGCCGTGGTGACCGGCGAGAAGGGGTTGCAGGCGGAGGATGTGGTGGGGCTTTGAGCTAGAGTCATGCAACGCCGCTGAACCCATGTGGGAGCGAGCAAGCCCGCTCCCACATTTGATTGGGTTCACAACTCAGGTCTTATGCGGTTTTCCAGGTGATTTCTTCTTCGCCATCCGCGCTGATGCGCATCCAGCGATCAGCGCTTTCTTCACCTTCTTCCTCAACCCAAGTCCCCGGTGCACAACGCACTTCCACGTTCAGCGCAGCAAATGCAGCGCGGGCGCAGGCGATGTCGTCATCCCACGGCGTCTGATCGCTTTCCAGGTACAGGCTGTTCCATTTACCGACGGCTTTGGGCAGCCAGGTAACCGGCACATTGCCGGCCTTGCATTTGTAGGTCTGGCCTCTCTGGACCCAGTCGGAGCACGGGCCCAGGGCGGCGCCCAGCCAGGCGGCGATAGCCTTGTGGTCGACGTCGGCGTCCTTAAGGTAAATCTCGATATCGGGTTGGCGCATGGATGTTCCTCGTTGCGGGATTCGAAAATCCATTCGCGGATACTGGAAAGTCAGTTATTGAAGCACGAAATAGTCGTAGCGCATCGACACGGTGACCACCAGCGGCTCGGCCGCCTCGATCACCTGTGCACGGCGCTCGGCGCTGGCGCGCCAGCCGTGGGGTGTCATGGCCAGCAGGTTGGCGCGGTCCTGGGGCTCGGCCAGGCTCAGGGTGAATTCCAGCGTCTCGCTGTGCGCCAGGCTCATGCCGTCCGGCACCAGGGCCAGGTGCTTGTCGTCGGTGTACTCACGCACTTCGTCGTACAGGCGTTCGCGCAGCTCCATCAGGTGGCCGCTGGTCGGGCCGACCTTCATCAGGCCGCCGCCGGGGCTGAGCAGGCGCTTGGCCTCTTCCCAATCCAATGGGCTGAACACGCTGGCGAGAAACTGGCAGCTGCCTGAGGCCAACGGCACACGGGCCATGCTGGCGATCAACCAGGTCAGCGACGGAGTGCGCTTGCACGCCCGCTTGACCGCTTCCTTGGAGATATCCAGCGCGTAGCCGTCGGCGCGGGGCAGGGCGTCGGCGATCTGCGCGGTGTAGTAACCCTCGCCGCAACCGATGTCGACCCAGCGCGCCGGGGCACGCTCGGCGGCCAGTTCGGCCAGGCGCCTGGCCACCGGGGCGTAGTGCCCGGCGTTGAGGAAGTCGCGGCGCGCTTCCACCATCGCCAGGTTATCGCCGGGGTCGCGGCTGTTCTTGTGCTGCACCGGCAACAGGTTCAGGTAACCCTGGCGTGCGCGGTCGAAACGGTGTCCGGCCGGGCACGCCACGCCATTGTCCACCGCGTTCAGCGGTGCGCTGCAAAGGGGGCACGCGAGCATCAGGCGAGCAACTTGATCAGGGTCTGGTAGTAGATTTCGGTCAGCACATCGAGGTCGCTGGCGAGGATGCGTTCGTTGACCTGGTGGATCGTCGCGTTGACCGGGCCCAGTTCGACCACTTGGGTACCCAGCGTGGCGATGAATCGCCCATCGGAGGTCCCGCCACTGGTGGACGCCTGGGTCTCACGCCCGGTGATCGCCTTGATGCTGGCCGAGACCGCATCCAGCAGCGCGCCCGGCTCGGTGAGGAAAGGCAGGCCCGACAACGCCCACTCCACGTGCCAGTCCAGGCCGTGCTTGTCGAGGATCGCCGCAACGCGCTGCTGCAGGCCTTCAACGGTGGATTCAGTGGAGAAACGGAAGTTGAACACCGCCGTCAGGTCCCCCGGAATCACGTTGGTCGCGCCGGTGCCGGAATTGAGGTTGGAGATCTGGAAGCTGGTCGGCGGGAAGAAGGTGTTGCCGTCGTCCCAATGTTCGGCGGCCAATTCGGCCAGTGCCGGCGAAGCCAGGTGGATCGGGTTCTTCGCCAAGTGCGGGTAGGCCACATGGCCTTGCACGCCTCGCACGGTCAGAGTAGCGCCAAGGGAGCCGCGACGGCCATTCTTGACCACATCGCCGACCAGAGTGGTGCTCGACGGTTCGCCGACGATGCACCAGTCCAGGCGCTCCTTGCGCGCGGCCAGGCGTTCGATCACGGCTTTGGTGCCGTGGTGCGCCGGGCCTTCTTCATCGCTGGTGATCAGGAAGGCTACCGAGCCCTTGTGGTCCGGGTAGTCGGCGACAAAACGCTCCGACGCCACCAGCATCGCCGCCAGGCTGCCTTTCATGTCTGCTGCGCCACGCCCGCAGAGCATGCCGTTTTCATCGATCAACGCGTCGAACGGGTCGTTCTGCCAGGCCTGCACCGGGCCGGTCGGCACCACGTCGGTGTGGCCGGCAAAGCACAGCACCGGGCCTTCGTGCTTGCCGTGGGTGGCCCAGAAGTTGTCCACGTCTTCGATGCGCATTGGCTCAAGCGCAAAACCGGCGTCGCCCAGGCGCTGCATCATCAGCTTCTGGCAATCGGCGTCAATCGGCGTGACCGATGGGCGACGGATCAGGTCGATGGCAAGTTGAAGGGTCGGCGAAAGGTCGGCATGGGCCGTCATGGGGGGAACTCCGGAGCTTTATAAATGAGCAGGCAAGGCACACAAAACGGCCGTTATCTTATAGCAAAACGGCGGCCAGAGGCCGCCGTTTAGTGCATTGCGCAAGTTTTTACGCCGCTGGCGCGGGTTCCGGCGCCGCCGCAGGTTTGGGCAGCGAAGACAGGAACGCCATGATCAGTGCCGCCACATACGGCAGCGACTGCACCAGCAACATCACCACCCAGAAGCGGATGTCATTGCTTGGCAGGCCCTGCACCAGGTAAATCCCCAGCGCCGCGCCCCACAACAGCAGCATGATGAACATTTCTTCGCGCGCTTCGGAAATCGCTACCCAGAAACCATGGTTATCCGCGTTTTTCGGGGTACGGAAGAACGGAATGCTGGTGGTGAAGAAGCCATACAGCACCGCCTTGGCGATGGTGTGCGACAACGCCAGCCCGGCCAGGGCCGCACAGAATGCATCCTTCAAGTTCACGCCGACCGCACGACGGTAGAGGAAGATGATCTTGCCGACCTTGAACACGAACAACGCCAACGGCGGGATCGCGAAAATCAGCAACGGCGGGTCAACCCGCGTCGGCACGATGATCATCGCCGCCGACCACAACAACGCGCCGACGGTGAAGAAGATGTTCATGCCATCCGCCACCCACGGCAACCAGCCCGCGAGGAAGTGGTAGCGCTGGCCACGGGTCAGCTCGGTGTCCTTGCCGCGCAAGAGGCTTGCGGTGTGACGCTTGATGATCTGGATCGCGCCGTAGGCCCAGCGGAAACGCTGTTTCTTGAAGTCGATAAAGGTATCCGGCATCAAGCCCTTGCCGTAGCTGTCGTGGTAATACGCCGCCGACAGACCTTTCTCGAATACGCGTAGGCCCAGTTCGGCATCTTCGCAGATACACCAGTCGGCCCAGCCCAGTTCTTCAAGCACCGAGCGACGGGTCATGGTCATGGTGCCGTGCTGGATGATCGCGTCACGGTCGTTACGGGTGACCATGCCGATATGGAAGAAGCCCTTGTATTCCGCGTAGCAGAGCTTCTTGAAGGTGCTTTCGTTCTGGTCGCGATAATCCTGCGGCGACTGCACCACGGCGATTTTCGGGTCGGCGAAGTGCGGCACCATGTGCTTGAGCCAGTTCGGCGACACGCAGTAGTCCGAGTCGATCACCGCGATCACTTCGGCGTCCTTGGCGGTGTGCGGGATCAGGTAGTTCAGCGCGCCACCCTTGAAACCGGCCAGGGGCGCGACGTGGAAGAACTTGAAGCGCGGGCCCAGGGTTTCGCAGTAGTCGCGCACCGGTTCCCATACCGCCGGGTCCTTGGTGTTGTTGTCGATGATCAGGACTTCGTAGTCCGGGTAATCCAGGGCGGCCAGGGCGTCGAGGGTCTGTTTGACCATCTCCGGCGGCTCGTTGTAGCACGGCACATGGATCGACACTTTCGGACGGTAGTCCGAATCGCCTTCCACCGGCAGGAATTCACGTCGACGCTTGTGGGTCCACACCGCTTCCGCCAGTTCGTGGGCCTCGGTCAGCAACACGATAAATACGCCGAGCGCGCCGAGGGCGAGCAGGATGCCCACGGTGACGCTGAACCAGGTGCTGTATTGCTGGCTGTAGTCGTAGCCGATCCACACCAGCACCGAACCGCAGAGGAACGCGATAAAGGTCAGGAAGGTGCGACCACGCTGGCGCAGGGCCGAGCCGTCGATCATCAGCAGGGTCAGGGACAACAGGGCGAGCACCACCGAACCAATGGCCAGCACGCGCCATTGCGGGATTGCGACCACGGGCCCTTCAAAGTTGAATTTCTGCTGGCGTGCGGCGTTGTACACGCCCCAGTAAGCGCCCGCCGAGCCTTCGTCGCTGACTTTCCACGGCTGATCGAAGGCCTCGATCACAAAGTAGTTGAAGCCCTGGCGGTTCAGTTTGTTCACCAGCGTGCGCAGGTAGATCGCCTGGTCGGCGGGGGAGCTTTCATTGCCCCCGCGCATGCGGCCGTTGCTCGGCCAGCCGACTTCCGACAGCAGCAGTGGTTTTTTCGGGAACAGTTTCTTCAGGTCGCGGGCACGGTCGAGTACGTACTGGCCGGCCTTGTCCATCGGGATGTATTCCCAGAACGGCAGGATGTGCGCGGCGATCAGGTCGACGTGCTTGGCCAGTTGCGGGTTTTTCTCCCAGATGTGCCATTGCTCGGACGTGGTCACCGGCACTTTCACGGCGGCGCGCACCCGGTCCAGCAGCACGATCAGCGCTTCAGGGGTGATTTCTTCACGGAACAGCGCTTCGTTGCCGACCACCACCCGCACCACACTGCGCGAGCTGTTGGCGATTTCGATGGCGCGCTGGATTTCCCGCTCGTTGCGCTCAAGGTCCGGGCTGATCCAGATCCCCAGGGTCACACGCAGGCCGAATTCTTCCGCCAGTTTGGGGATATCCCCCAGAGTGCCGTCGACCGAGTAGGTACGGATGTTGTCCGTTAGCTTGCTCATGATCTCGAGGTCGCGACGCATCTGGTCGTCGGTCGGGTACTGGTCTTTCTGCGGGTACTGGCCTTGCTGGAACGGCGAGTAGGAAAAACCGGAGATCTGTTCAGGCCAGTTGGGGGTGGTGACGGGGCGGTTGATCAGCGCCCAGAAACCGGTGAACAGCGCGGCGATTGCCAGCACGATCACCAGATTGAGTCCAAATTTACGCGATGCCATGGCTATTTCGGGTTCCAAAGGGTGTGGAACGAAAAGAGGTGTCGGCCTGCGCCGAACGGCGCGCATCCTACACCGGCCCTTCCCTGACCGTACAGCAAGCAGAGAAAAACCGGACATTAGTCAGCGAAAGACCATCTAAGTTCTTTACTTGTAGCTTGTCGCTTCGAACTTGTCGCTCTGTAGTCCATAATGCGCGCCGGTTTTTGGGGTAATGGTCATGAGCACAGAAGATCCGCGGTTTGCAGGCGTCGCCCGCTTGTATGGCATTGAAGGCCTGGAACGCTTGAAAGCGGCCCATGTGGCCATCGTCGGCGTTGGCGGCGTAGGCTCCTGGGCGGCGGAAGCCGTGGCCCGTTGCGGGGTGGGCGAGATTTCGCTGTTTGACCTGGACGACGTCTGCGTCAGCAACAGCAACCGCCAGTTGCACGCGCTGGACAGCACCGTAGGCAAGCCCAAGGTCGAGGTGATGGCTGAGCGCCTGCGCGGCATCAACCCGGATTGCACCGTGCATGCGGTGGCGGATTTCGTGACCCGCGACACCATGGCCGAATACATCACGCCGGACATCGATTGCGTGATCGACTGCATCGACGCGGTCAACGCCAAGGCCGCGCTCATCGCCTGGTGCAAGCGCCGCAAGATCCAGATCATCACCACCGGCGGTGCCGGCGGGCAGATCGACCCGACGCTGATCCAGGTCTGCGACCTGAACCGCACCTTCAATGACCCGCTGGCCTCGAAAGTGCGCTCGACCCTGCGCCGCGACTACAACTTCTCCCGCACCGTGACCCGCCATTACAGCGTGCCGTGTGTGTTTTCCACCGAACAGCTGCGTTATCCCAAGCCGGACGGCAGCATCTGTTTGCAGAAGAGTTTTGTCGGGGATGGCGTGAAGCTGGACTGCGCGGGCGGTTTTGGTGCGGTGATGATGGTGACGGCCACGTTCGGCATGGTTGCAGCCACCAAGGCGGTGGACAAGATTGTGGCCGGGGTGCGCCGGCCATCGGAGCGGGTCAAGGCGTCGTAACGGCGCTCAGTTGCCGCATACGCTGCAGCACAGCGTTCAGGCCATTGCTGCGCGACGGTGACAGTTGGCGGGACAGCCCCAACTGTGCAAACCAGTCAGGCAGATCCACCGCCTGCAATTCTGCGGCGGACAGGCCATTGACCCGCGCCAGCAGCAACGCCACCAACCCACGAATCATCCGCGCGTCGCTGCTGGCGGCGAATTGCCAGTGACCATCGCGCAAATCTGCGACCAGCCACACCAGGCTTTCGCAGCCCTGTACGAGATTGGCGTCGACTTTATCCGCATCGGCCAGGGCAGGCAGGCGCTCGCCCCATTGCATCAGCATCCGCGCACGCTGCTCCCAACTGTTGACGGCCTGAAAAGCCTCAAGTGCGGCTGCGGCATCCACCGGTAAGCTCATCGCAGCATATCCAACGCTTGATCCAGCGCTTCAAAGAAGCGTTCCAGGTCATCGGAATCGTTATACAGCGCCAGGGACACGCGAATCGCCCCCGACAGATGCATCGCCTTGAGCAACGGCATGGCGCAGTGATGCCCGGCGCGTACGGCAATGCCTTGCTCGGTGAGCAGGTGCGCGAGGTCGGCGTTATGCACGCCATCGACCACAAAGCTGACCAACGCCACCTGGGGCGAACCCAGCACGCGCACGCCATTGCGCGCCTTGAGCCCGCGCAACAGGTAGTCATGCAACGCCGCTTCATGGGCGATCACCGCCTGTTGATCCAGCGAACTCAGGTAGTCTAGGCTGGCGCCCAGGCCGATCACGCTGGCAATCGGCGGGGTGCCGGCCTCAAAGCCAAGAGGCGCCGGGCGGAAGCTGGCGCTGTGGTAGTCGGCCTGCTGCACCATCTCGCCGCCAAACTGCCAGTGGCGTACGTGGTGCAGCGCTTCATTGCGACCAAACAGCACACCGACGCCGTCCGGGCCATACAGTTTGTGGCTGGAAAACACATAGAAGTCGCAACCCAGGGCCTGCACGTCGTGACGACCATGGACGATGCCTTGGGCGCCGTCGATCACGGTCAGGGCGCCGTGGGGCTGGGCGAGTGCCAGCAGGGCTTCCAGTGGCTGCCAGGCGCCGAGCACGTTGGACAGCTGGCTCACTGCCAGTAATCGTGTGCGCGGGCCGATCAGCTCGGCAGCGGCAGCCAGGTCGATCACGCCGTTATCATCCAGTGGCAGTACCACCAGGTTCAGTGCGCGACGCTTGGCCAGTTGCTGCCAGGGCAGCAGGTTGGCGTGGTGTTCCAGGGCGCTGATGACAATCTCATCGCCCGCATTGAATAAGTGCTCAAGGCCATAGGCCAAGAGGTTCAGCGCAGAAGTGGCGCCGTGGGTGAACACGATCTGCCCGCTGTCGCCTGCATTCAACCACTGTGCGACCTTGCTGCGGCTGTCTTCGAACGCCTGGGTCGCATGGGCGCCTGGCAAATGCTGGGCGCGGTGCACATTGGCTGCGCCGTTGGCGTAGTAATGGCTGATGGCATCCAACAAAGCCTGGGGTTTTTGCGTGGTGGCGGCGTTGTCCAGGTAGGTCTGGTCTTGCCGTTGCAGGGTGGCGATGGCCGGAAAGTCGGCGCGCCAGGGGGAGGGCACTAGCATGGTGTTCAAGACTCGTATAAGCGAGCCCCAGGGTCGGGGCTCGCTAGGGGCATCGAGTGGCTGCTTAGTTGTGAGCGTGCAGCGCTTCGTTCAGTTCGATGGCCGATTTGTGGGTTTTGCACTCCACGGCACCGGTCTCGGAGTTGCGGCGGAACAGCAGGTCCGGTTGGCCGGCCAGCTCACGCGCCTTGACCACTTTGACCAGTTGGTTCTGCTCGTCCAGCAGCGCAACCTTGGTGCCGGCGGTGACGTACAGGCCCGATTCCACAGTGTTACGGTCGCCCAACGGGATACCGATACCGGCGTTGGCGCCGATCAGGCAGCCTTCGCCAACCTTGATCACGATGTTGCCGCCGCCCGACAGGGTGCCCATGGTGGAGCAACCGCCGCCCAGGTCCGAACCCTTGCCGACGAATACGCCTGCCGATACACGGCCTTCGATCATGCCTGGGCCTTCGGTGCCAGCGTTGAAGTTGACGAAACCTTCGTGCATCACGGTGGTGCCTTCGCCCACATAGGCACCCAGGCGGATGCGTGCTGCGTCAGCGATACGCACGCCGCTCGGCACCACGTAGTCGGTCATTTTCGGGAACTTGTCCACCGAGAACACTTCCAGCAGTTCGCCGCGCAGGCGGGCTTCCAGCTGGCGTTCTGCCAGTTCGTTGATGTCGATCGCGCCCTGGCTGGTCCAGGCCACGTTCGGCAGCTGCGGGAACACACCGGCCAGGCTCAGGCCGTGGGGCTTGACCAGGCGGTGGGACAGCAGGTGCAGCTTGAGGTAAGCCTCAGGCGTGGAGGTCAGTGCGGAGTCTTCGGCCAGCAGGGTGGCGACCAGCGGCGTGTGGCTTTCGGCCAGGCGGTTGAGCAGCGCGGCTTGGGTAGCGTCGACATTCTTGAGCGCATCAGCCAGTTGCAGCGCTTGGCTGATGGTGAAGGTGATCGCCTGGTTGCCTTCGGTGTAGCCGAGGATCGGCGCGATGGCTGCGACGATTTCTGCCGACGGGTTGAGCAGCGGTTGTGCGTAAAACACTTCCAGCCAAGCACCTTGGCGGTTCTGAGTGCCGACGCCGAAGCCCAGGCTGAACAGGGAATTGGACATGCTGTTACCTCTACAAAAATGGAAAGGGCTGGCCTACTTGAGGGCCGCCGAATAACTATCTGGCTTGAAGCCAATCAGGGTTCTGTCACCGAGATCAAGCACCGGGCGCTTGATCATCGAGGGTTGTGCGAGCATCAATTCAATGGCTTTCGACTGATCGAGATCGGCTTTGCGTTCGTCTTCGAGTTTGCGAAAGGTGGTGCCCGCACGGTTCAAAACCACCTGCCAACCGTGCTCGTCGCACCATTGGGTCAAGTGTTCGCGGTCGATACCGGCCGTTTTGTAGTCGTGGAACTCATAGCTGACGCCGTGCTCATCGAGCCAGGTGCGCGCCTTTTTCATGGTGTCGCAGGCTTTGATGCCGAAAAGGTGCAACGTTTTGCTTGAAGCGGTCAAGGAATTGCCCCCCTTTGGACCAAGTAGAAACGAAAGGTCACGGATTATGCCACGACCAGCGCGTTTGGGTGCCGCTCGTCAGCGCTGTGCGACTTTTGTGCAAAAGCCAGCGAGTAACATAGCCGGGTAATATGGCACTTCAACGGTCAGTTGTTGCCTGATGTGTGTCGTTGCAAGTCGATTGTCCGGGAAAACCGCGTTATGCAAACCGCCTACACCGTTCTTATCCTGCTGATGCTGGTCAGCGTTTCGCGTCTGGTCGGGCGTGTCATTCCTCTGCCGTTGCCCTTGGTTCAGATTGCCGCCGGTGCCCTGCTGGCCTGGCCGACGCTGGGGCTGCATGTGGCGCTGGACCCCGAGTTGTTCCTGTTTCTGTTCCTGCCGCCGCTGTTGTTCTCGGATGGTTGGCGCATGCCCAAGCGCGAGTTGTGGCGGCTGCGTGGGCCGATCCTGACGTTGGCGGTGGGCCTGGTGCTGTTTACCGTGGTGGGCGCCGGTTACTTCATCCATTGGATCTTGCCAACTATCCCGTTGCCGGTGGCCTTCGCCCTGGCGGCCGTGTTGTCGCCGACGGATGCCGTGGCGGTGTCGGCCATTTCCCAGAATCGCTTGCCCACGCCGCTGATGCACATGCTCCAGGGCGAGGCCTTGATGAATGATGCTTCGGGCCTGGTGACCTTCAAGTTCGCCCTGGCGGCGGCGCTGACCGGGGTGTTTTCCCTGGCGGATGCCAGCCTCACATTCGTCCTGGTGGCTGTCGGTGGCCTGGCAGTCGGCGTGGCCCTGAGCTGGCTGGTCGGCCGTTTGCGCGCGTGGATGATCGCCCGTGGCTGGGACGACCCGGCCACCCACGTGGTGTTCATGTTGCTGCTGCCATTTGCGGCCTATGTGCTGGCCGAACGCTTGGGCGCATCGGGCATTTTGTCGGCGGTGGCGGCGGGCATGATGCAAAGCTGGCTCGACCTGTTGCCGCGCCAGACCAGCACGCGCCTGCTCAATCGCAGCGTGTGGTCGTTGCTGGAGTTCGCCTTCAACGGTTTGATCTTCCTGCTGCTGGGCCTGCAACTGCCAGACATCATCAAGGCAGTCGTCAGTCACGAGACGACGTTGTGGCCAACCCTGTTTTATCGCTGCCTGGATGTCATCGCGATCTTCCTGGTGCTGGTGGTGCTGCGCTTTATCTGGGTGCAGAGCATCTGGCGGTTGTCGGGCTTGCTGCGCAGGTTGCGTGGCAAAAGCGAACTGACGCTGGTGCCGACTGCGCGTTCCTGCTGGCTGTTGACGGTCGGCGGCGTGCGCGGTGCGGTGACGTTGGCGGGTGTGATGTCGGTGCCGTTGTTGCTGGCGCCGGGGCAGGATTTTCCCGAGCGTGACCTGCTGATTTTCATCGCGGCAGGCGTGATTCTGTTGTCGCTGGTCGCCGCCTGTATCGCGTTGCCGCTACTGTTGCGTGGCATCGAAAAAAGCCCGGACGAAAAACGCCACAAGGAAGTGCGCGAAGCCTGGAAGAGGACTGCCGTTGCGGCCATCCACGCGCTTGAAACGCAGGAACCGGCAGACGCCGAAACCCAGGACGCCGCTCAAGCCGCGCTTGCCACGGAGCTCAAGGCACGGCTGATGTCGGAATATCGCCACCAATTGGACGTGTTCAACGACTCCGCCGAAGCCCAGGCCCTGGCGCAGCAGATGGACCTGCTGGAGCGCAAACTGCGGCTCAAGGCCCTGCGGGCGCAGCGGTTGGAGTTGTACAGTTTGAGTCGTCATCACCAGATTGGTGATGACGTGCTGCGTGAGGTGCTGGCGGATCTGGATATGAGTGAGGCGAACCTGGGCAAGATCAGGTGACTGGCGACTCAGCTGGCTGTTCCTTGGGATAGGCTTTTTTCGCCCAAGCAATATCGCCCTCACTCAAGGACCAGGTTTCGGACTGGCCCCAGTTCCCATCCGTTACGTCCGGCTTGATTTCATAGTGCATGACAGAGTCTCCGTCATAGGGAAGCAGATCGTATTTCGGCCGTTTGGGCACAGGGAGAACATTGTTGTCTACTTCAGACTTGCCCATGTTGTGAGTTTTCTTGTAGTACTCGTAGGTCTTTTCTGTGTTCCACGGAATGTTTGAGTCTGGATGTTGATGGGCGTGATGAGCTCCCAGCATATGTCCAAACTCATGCATCACAACGTATGCGAACTTGGGGTGTTTGTGGTCAATCGGTAGTGTCATGGATGGGATTGCCTGACCCATGCGATTCGACATTTTGCCGATTGCTGAGTGGCCGCCGCTGGTTGTGGCGGCTTCAATTCGAACATCGCCTTTGTTGCCAGCCACGAATTCGAATTTGAGATTGATATGGGGCAACCATTCGCTCGCGGCTGCTTTGACCGCCTTCGCATATTCACTGTCCGGGGCGTGATCGAATAGGGCGATTTTGATCGTGCTGTTCTGCGGCCAGTACTTGCGAGGCTCGCCAATATTGCGCCGGTGCCTTGAAAGAGTGGGCGCATCGGTGGTGAGGTCAGCGCTTTGAGTGGTGGCTGGTGAGAAGTGAGTAGCTGGATGAGCGGCTGCATTGATCATGGTTTTTCCCGTGGTCAGGTAGGACGAAGGTGTTGGTTTATTCGTCCAGACCGCAAGAACGTTCCTGATCATGGCGTGCGAGAGTGTGAGCCCACGTATATGTGGAGCGCGTGGGCTCTGCCTTTCACTGCTTGCGTTGAATAAACCCGCGAATCCGCTCCGCCGCTTCCACACACTCCGCCAGCGGCGCAACCAGCGCCATGCGCACACGGCCGGCGCCAGGGTTGAAGCCGTCCACTTCCCGTGACAGGTACGAACCCGGCACGACGGTCACGTGTTCTTCCACGAACAGGTCACGGCAGAACGCGGCGTCGTCGCCATTTACATTCGGCCACAAATAGAAGCCGCCATCCGGACTCTCTACGTCCAGCACTGGCTTGAGAATCGCCAACACCGCGTCGAATTTTTCGCGATACAAGTCACGATTGGCGAGCACGTGGGCTTCATCCTGCCAGGCCGCAATACTGGCCAGCTGCGTCTGCACCGGCATCGCGCAGCCGTGGTAGGTGCGGTACAGCAGGAACGCCTTGAGGATGTCGGCGTCGCCGGCCACAAAACCGGAGCGCAGGCCCGGCAGGTTGGAGCGCTTGGACAGGCTGTGGAACACCACGCAGCGCTTGAAGTCCTGGCGGCCCAGTTCAACGCAGGCGCTCAGCAGGCCGGGTGGCGGGGTTTGTTCGTCGAAGTACAACTCGCTGTAGCACTCGTCGGCAGCGATGACGAAGTCGTATTCGTCGGCCAGGGCGATGAGTTTTTTCAGGGTATCGACCGGGATCAGCGCGCCGGTCGGGTTGCCGGGCGAGCACAGGAACAGGATCTGGCAGCGTTTCCAGATGTCTGGCGTCACGGCGTCGAAGTCCGGGTTGAAGCCATTGGCGTCCAGGCACGGCAGGTAGTGCGGCTTGGCCCCGGCGAGGAACGCGGCGCCTTCATAGATCTGATAGAACGGGTTCGGGCTCACGACCAGCACGTCTTCGCCACGGTTGACCACGGTTTGGGTAAAGGCGAACAGCGCTTCACGGGTGCCGTTGACCGGCAGGATGTTGCGCGCCGGGTCGAGCCAGCCCTTGGGCACGTTGAAGCGGCGTTCGCACCAGGCACCGATGGCTTCGCGCAGGGCCGGGATGCCCAGCGTGGTCGGGTACACGGCCATCTGGTCGAGGTTGTTGCTCAATGCTTCGGCCACGAAAGTGGGCGATTTATGTTTCGGTTCGCCGATGGAGAGCGCAATCGGGCGCTTGTCCGGGTTCGGCGTGACGCTGCCCAGCAGGGCGCGCAGTTTCTCGAACGGGTAGGGCTGGAGCTGGTTCAGAGCGTTGTTCATCGGTGGATCTCGTGCAAGGCGTTAAAAACTGGGGCGACGCTTTTCAAATAGTCAGGCGTGTCAGCTCGACGCCGGGTTCCTGGGTGACGCTCAGCTGCTGGACGATGGCTTCCTGCAGGCGCAGGCACAGTTCCGGGTCGGACAGCGGCTGGTTGTCGGCATCGGTGATGAAGAACACGTCTTCCACGCGCTCGCCGAGGGTCGCGATCTTGGCGTTTTGCAACGACAGGTCGAACTCCAGGAAAATCCCGCCGATGCGGGCCAGCAGGCCTGGGCGATCCGGGGCGCTGAGTTCCAGTACCGTCACCGGGCGCTGGGCGTCATTGGAAATGGTCACCTGTGGCGCAAACGCAAAGTGCTTGAGTTGGCGCGGTACCCGGCGCTGGATGATGGTCGGGTAGTCGTCAGGGTTGCGCAGGGCCTCGGTCAGGCCTTCGCGGATCTTTTTCACGCGTGCCGGGTTGTCGCCAATAGAGTCGCCATCGGTGTCGAGCACGATATAGGTGTCGAGGGTGAACTGGCTGCTGGAGGTGATGACCCGTGCGTCATGGATGTTCAGGTTGAGTTGGTCCATGGCCGCTACGGTCACGGCGAAGAAGTCGTGCTGGTCCGGCGCGTAGATGAAGATCTGCGTGCCGCCTTCGAATTCGCGCTGGGTGGTTTCCTTGATCAGCACCAACGGGCCGCCATCGGCAGGCTGTTGCAGGATCGCATCGGTGTGCCAGGCTACGTCGCCGGCGGTGTGGCGCAGGAAGTAATCGTCACCCAGCTGCGACCACAACTGTTCCACGTCGTCCGGATCGTTGCCGCCGCGCACCAGAATGTCCAAGGCCGCGCTTTGGGTGCGGCGGATCTGCTCTTCGCGGTCCACCGGGTTTTCCAGGCCACGGCGCAAGGCTCGCTTGGTCTCGGTGTAGAGCTGGCGCAACAGGCTGGCACGCCAGGAGTTCCACAGTGTCGGGTTGGTAGCGTTGATGTCGGAGACGGTCAGCACGTACAGATAGTCGAGGCGGGTTTCATCGCTGACGATCTGCGCAAAGTCGTGGATCACCTGCGGGTCGGACAAGTCCTTGCGCTGGGCGGTGGTCGACATCACCAGATGGTTCTGCACCAGCCAGACGATCAGGCGGCTGTCCCACACGGGCAGTTGGTGGCGCTGGCAAAAGGCCTCGGCGTCAACCGCGCCCACCTCGGAGTGGTCGCCATGCCGACCCTTGCCGATGTCGTGGTACAGGCCAGCCAGGTAGATCAGCTCGGGCTTGGGCAGCTTGGCCATGAGTTTGCTGGCCAGCGGGAATTTCTCTGACACTTGCGTGTACTGAAGCTTACGCAGGTGCTTGATCAGATTCAGGGTGTGGGCGTCCACCGTATAGATGTGGAACAGGTCGTGCTGCATCTGCCCGACGATAAAGCCGAACTCCGGCAGGTAGCGCCCCAGGATGCCGTAACGGTTCATGCGTCGCAGGTTGCGGTGGATACCGATCTTGCACTTGAACAGCTCGATGAAAAGGCTGGTGTTGCGGATATCGTTGCGGAAATCGTCGTCGATCAGGTGACGGTTCTCCCGCAGCAGGCGGATGGTGTCGGCGCGCACGCCTTTGATTTCCGGCTGCTGGGCCATCAGCACGAAGATTTCCAGCATGGCGAACGGCGTACGGCGGAACACGTTGTCGTTGCGTGCCTCGATATAGCCGTCGTGCAGTTGGAAGCGCGCGTTGATCGGCTGCGGCGGCGCTTCGTCTTCGGGGGCCAGGATCACCTCTTCGAAGTGCTGGATGATCAGGTCGCTGAGCTGGGCAATGCTCATGACCACCCGGTAATACTGCTGCATGAAGCTTTCGATGCTGGTCTTCGCGTCCTCGCCCTCAAAGTCCAGCAGGGTGGCGATGGAGCGCTGGTGGTCGAACAGCAGACGGTCCTCGGAGCGCCCGGCGAGCATGTGCAGGGCGTAGCGCACTTTCCACAGGAACTCCTGGGACGAGGCCAGCAGGGCGTTTTCGCTCTCTACCAGGAAGCCTTCGCCAGCCAGGGCGCGCAGGTTCAGGGTGCCGTACTGGCGACGGGCAACCCACAAAATCGTCTGGATATCCCGCAGGCCGCCGGGCGAGCCTTTGACGTTGGGTTCCAGGTTGTATTCGGTGTCGTTGTACTTGTGGTGCCGGGCCTTCTGCTCGGCACGCTTGGCCAGGAAGAAGTCTTTGCTCGGCCACATGTGCGCGGTGCTGGTGACTTCGAGCATGCGCTGGCGCAGGCGCTCGGGGCCGGCGATGGTGCGGCTTTCCATGAGGTTGGTGATCACGGTAAGGTCGGCACGGGCCTCTTCGGCGCATTCGTCGACCGAGCGCACGCTTTGGCCGACTTCCAGGCCGATGTCCCACAACAGCGTCAGAAAACGCTCGATGGAATCGCGAAAGATCTCATGATCGGCGCTGTCCAGCAGGATCAGCAGGTCGATGTCCGAGTAGGGGTGCAGCTCGCCGCGCCCATAGCCGCCGACCGCCACCAGGGCGATGTCGGCGTCTTCGCTCCAACTGAACTGCTCCCAGGCCTTTTGCAGGATGTTATCGACGAACCAGGCGCGGTCCTCGATCAGACGGCGGATGTCCCGGCCGCTGCGAAAGCGCTCGTCGAGCACCTCGCGGGCCTGGCGGATAGCCTTCTTGAACGCGGCGATAGGGCTCGCCTTCAGGGCCAGTTCGGCCTGGAACTGGCCACGGTCGAAGAGTTCGGGGTCCACCTGGGGCATCGATCGGCTTTCCTTTCTATCTATAAGTCAGTTACAGGGTTGCGGGAAAACCGAAGCAATCATCACGCCGAAACGCGTGGAATGGTGTCGTCAGCGCGCAGGGTGAAGATCTCGTAGCCGGTCTCGGTGACCAGCAGGGTATGTTCCCACTGGGCCGAGAGCTTGCGGTCCTTGGTGATAGCGGTCCAGCCGTCGCCCAGCACCTTGGTGTCGGCCTTGCCCTGGTTGATCATCGGCTCGATGGTGAAGGTCATGCCCGCCTTGAGCTCCATGCCGGTGCCAGCGCGGCCGTAGTGCAGGATCTGCGGCTCTTCGTGGAACACGGTGCCGATACCGTGGCCGCAGAATTCGCGCACCACCGAGAAGCCGTTCTTTTCCGCGTGCTTCTGGATCACTTCACCGATGTCGCCCAGGCGGCAGCCAGGCTTGACGATTTCGATGGCCTTGTACATGCATTCCTGGGTGACCTGGGACAGGCGCTCGGCCCAGACCGGCACATTGCCGACGTGGAACATGCGGCTGGTGTCGCCGAAGTAGCGGTCCTTGATCACGGTGACGTCAATGTTCAGGGTGTCGCCGTCCTTCAATGGCTTGTCGCCTGGAATCCCGTGGCAGACCACGTGGTTGACCGAGGTGCAGATCGACTTGGGGAAGCCTTTGTAGTTCAGCGGCGCAGGGATGGCGCCCTGCACGTTGACTATATAGTCGTGGCAGATCTGGTTCAGGGTTTCGGTGGTGACGCCGGGCTTGACGTGTTCGGCGATCATTTCCAGCACGTCGGCAGCCAGTTTGCCGGCGATGCGCATGCCAGCGATGTCTTCGGCGGTTTTCAAGCTAACGGTCATACAGGCTCTCTCTAGCGCGACGCGCTGAAATCAATACGGTTTACGGGCGTGCGACAAAAGGTTGCAGAGTTCGCACAAGCCACAGAAAACGCGATTCTAACAGACGATGGCCTCAAATCATGAGCCTCTGATGATCGCTTCTCTCTATAAGGTTGGGCTATGTTGGCTCTATTCAAGGGGTTACACGAAAGCGCGCAGCGGCAAATGTGATTGCGTATTCCGTTTTTGCCGATGCTGTGGTATAAAATGCGCCGCTTTCCGGGGATACCTCGCAAAGCTTAAATCCACACACGTGTCGACACGATGACCTGGGTGCCGGAGGCCTTGATGCCGCTGGTTGGTCATTGGGGTACGTGGAGGCCAAACCCGACTTATTAAGGAACTATCATGTCCCAAGTCAACATGCGCGATATGCTGAAGGCCGGTGTGCACTTCGGTCACCAGACCCGTTACTGGAACCCGAAAATGGGTAAATACATTTTCGGCGCGCGTAACAAGATCCACATCATCAACCTTGAAAAAACCCTGCCAATGTTCAACGAAGCTCTGACTTTCGTAGAGCGCCTGGCCCAGGGCAAAAACAAGATTCTGTTCGTCGGCACCAAGCGTTCCGCTGGCAAGATCGTTGCTGAAGAAGCAGCACGTTGCGGTTCGCCGTACGTCGATCACCGCTGGTTGGGCGGCATGCTGACCAACTTCAAAACCATCCGTGCTTCCATCAAGCGTCTGCGTGACCTTGAAGTGCAAGCCGAAGACGGTACTTTCGCCAAGCTGACCAAGAAAGAAGCGCTGATGCGCTCCCGTGACCTGGAAAAGCTCGATCGTTCCCTGGGTGGTATCAAGGACATGGGCGGTCTGCCTGACGCACTGTTCGTTATCGACGTTGATCACGAGCGCATCGCGATCACCGAAGCCAACAAGCTGGGCATCCCTGTTATCGGCGTAGTCGATACCAACAGCAGCCCGGAAGGCGTTGACTACATCATCCCAGGCAACGATGACGCAATCCGCGCTATCCAGCTGTACATGGGTTCGATGGCTGACGCTGTAATCCGTGGTCGCAACCACGTTGCTGGTGGTACCGAGCAGTTCGTTGAAGAAGCTCCGGTAGCTGCCGCTGAGTAATTAGCGCCCTGGCGTTGACTCAGTAAGCAAAAAGGGGGCTTGGCCCCCTTTTTGCCACCTCGAAAACCGTTTGTCGGTAACGCAGCTACATCATTTGTAACGTGCAGTGGCCTACAACGGAGATTCGGGAAGAATTGATCGCCCGTTTGATCGGGTGGAATGGTTGAAAACCTATCCAAGAGGATTTTGAAATGGCAGAGATTACTGCAGCGTTGGTTAAAGAACTGCGTGAGCGTACCGGCGAAGGCATGATGGATTGCAAAAAGGCCTTGACCAAGGCCGGCGGCGACATCGAAAAAGCCATCGACGACATGCGTGCCTCGGGCGCCATCAAGGCTGCCAAGAAAGCCGGCAACGTCGCTGCTGAAGGCGCTATCGCTCTGGTTGAAGACGGTAAAGCCGCCGTTCTGCTGGAAGTGAACTCGCAGACCGACTTCCTGGCCCTGCAAGACGACTTCAAGGCATTCGTTGCTGCCAGCGTCAAGAAAGCATTCGACGACAAGCTGACTACCGTTGAGCCTCTGATCGAAGCTCAAGAAGCTGATCGCCTGGTACTGGTCGGCAAGGTTGGCGAAAACGTCAACATCCGTCGCCTGACTCGCGTTGAAGGTGATGTGGTGGGTGGTTACCTGCACGGCAACAAGATCGGTGTAGCCGTTGTTCTGAAAGGCGGCGACGTTGAGCTGGCCAAAGACATCGCTATGCACGTTGCTGCAAGCAACCCAGAATTCCTGCTGCCTTCGGAAGTTTCTGACGAAGCGATCGAGCGTGAAAAAGCTGTGTTCCTGAGCCTGAACGCCGACAAGATCGCCGGCAAGCCAGAAAACATCGTTGAAAACATGATCAAAGGCCGTATCAGCAAGTTCCTGGCTGAAGCGAGCCTGGTTGAGCAGGCGTTCGTCAAGAACCCTGAAATCAAGGTTGGCGAACTGGCCAAGAAAGCCGGTGCTGAAATCGTTTCCTTCACTTACTACAAAGTAGGCGAAGGCATCGAGAAGCCGGTCGACAACTTCGCTGAAGAAGTTGCTGCCCAGCTGGCTGCCGCCAAGCAATAAGACAGTTTTCAACTGTCGCCCGAAAGAGGCTGCCCGCTCACGCGCGCAGCCTCTTTTCAAATGGGAAGGCCGATTTTAATTGGCTTCCCTTCGGAACTGGCTTACAAAGCCGTGTTCCGATGGCGCTGTAGCAGCGTCCAGCTAGAGTGAACGCAAGCCGTAAACGGCTCGCCAAGAATTTTTAAAAATACGCCGCAGGAGAGATTCGCAATGGCTCAGCAGGGCAGTGGTTATCAGGCTCGCTATAAACGCATTCTACTCAAGCTTAGCGGCGAGGCCCTGATGGGCTCGGAAGAGTTCGGGATCGATCCCAAGGTGCTCGACCGCATGGCGCTGGAAGTCGGCCAACTGGTCGGTATCGGCGTGCAGGTCGGCCTGGTGATTGGCGGCGGCAACCTGTTCCGCGGTGCGGCACTGAGCGCCGCCGGCATGGATCGGGTCACTGGCGACCACATGGGCATGCTGGCCACTGTAATGAACGCCCTGGCCATGCGTGACGCCCTGGAGCGTGCCAACATCTCGGCTATCGTGATGTCGGCTATTTCCATGGTTGGTGTGACCGATCACTATGACCGCCGCAAAGCCATGCGCCACCTGAACTCCAAGGAAGTGGTGATCTTCGCTGCTGGTACGGGCAACCCGTTCTTCACCACCGACTCCGCAGCCTGCCTGCGCGCCATCGAAATCGACGCTGACGTGGTGTTGAAGGCGACCAAGGTGGATGGCGTGTACACTGCCGATCCATTCAAAGACCCGCATGCCGAGAAGTTCGATCATCTGACCTACGATGAAGTGCTGGATCGCAAGCTGGGCGTGATGGACCTGACGGCTATTTGCCTGTGCCGCGACCACAAGATGCCGCTGCGCGTATTTAACATGAACAAGCCCGGCGCCCTGCTGAATATCGTACACGGCGGCGCAGAAGGGACTCTGATCGAGGAAGGCCAACAATGATCAACGAAATCAAGAAAGACGCCCAGGCGCGTATGCAAAAATCCCTGGAATCCCTGAGCCATGCATTCGGCCAGATCCGTACCGGCAAGGCGCACCCAAGCATCCTGGGCAGCGTGATGGTGCCTTACTACGGTTCCGATACCCCGATCAGCAGCGTTGCCAACATTACCGTTAAAGACTCGCGCACCCTGCAGGTCGTCGCGTTCGAGCGCAACATGCTGGGTGCTGTCGACAAGGCCATCCAGAGCGCCGGTTTGAACCTCAACCCGACCAACCTGGGTGAGCTGCTGCTGATCTCCATGCCGGCCCTGACCGAAGAAACCCGCAAGGGCTTCACCAAGCAGGCGCGCAGTGCTGCCGAAGACGCCCGTGTTGCCGTGCGCAACATTCGTCGCGATGCCCTGGGTGACCTGAAGAAACTGGTCAAGGACAAGGAAATCAGCGAAGACGAAGAGCGTCGTGCCACCGCTGATATCGACAAGCTGACCAAAGATGCCGAGGCCCAGATCACCAAGGCCACGGAAGAGAAAGAAAAGGACCTGATGGCCGTATAAGGGGTCAGGACGCCTTCATGGAAAAGACCAAGCAGACTGTACCCTCTGTGGTGCCGCGCCATGTCGCGATCATCATGGATGGGAATAATCGCTGGGCGAAGAAACGCTTTATGCCGGGTGTTGCCGGGCATAAAGCGGGTGTCGATGCGGTAAGGGCTGTGATTGAGGTATGCGCCGAGGCCAAGGTCGAGGTGCTGACCTTGTTCGCCTTCTCCAGTGAAAACTGGCAACGGCCCGCCGAAGAAGTCAGCGCCTTGATGGACCTGTTCTTCAAGGCTTTGCGTCGTGAAGCCAAACGGCTTAACGACAACAACATCAGCCTGCGCATCATCGGCGATCGCTCGCGCTTTCACCCTGAACTGCAAGCCGCCATGCGCGAAGCCGAGGCCATCACGGCCGGGGCCAATCGATTTGTGCTGCAGATCGCAGCCAACTACGGTGGCCAGTGGGATATCGCCCAGGCTGCACAACGACTGGCGCGCGAAGTGCAGGCCGGTCATCTGCGGCCCGACGACATCACCCCCGAACTGTTGCAAACCTGCCTGGTGACCGGCGATCTGCCGTTGCCTGACTTGTGCATTCGTACCGGTGGCGAGCACCGCATCAGCAATTTCCTGCTGTGGCAGCTGGCGTACACCGAGCTGTACTTCTCCGACCTGTTCTGGCCGGACTTCAAACACGATGCCATGCGCAATGCGCTGGCCGATTTCGCTTCCCGTCAGCGTCGCTTCGGTAAAACGAGCGAGCAGATCGAAGCTGGAGCCCGGGTTTAAATGCTTAAACAACGAATCATCACAGCACTGATCCTGTTGCCGATTGCCTTGTGTGGGTTTTTCCTGCTCGAGGGTTCCGCCTTTGCGCTGTTTATCGGCCTGGTCGTCACCCTCGGTGCCTGGGAATGGGCGCGCCTGGCGGGTTTCAGCGCGCAATTGCCGCGTGTCGTGTATGCCGCTGTCGTGGCTGCCTTGGCGTTCCTCTTGTACATCCTGCCGGACCTTGCGCCTTGGGTGTTGGGGGCGGCCGTGCTGTGGTGGGCGCTGGCGACATTCCTGGTGCTGACCTTTCCACGCACCAGCGGCAAGTGGTCAAGTGTGGCCTGCAAGTTGGTGATTGGCTTGTTGATTCTGTTGCCGGCCTGGCAAGGGTTGGTGGAGATCAAGCGTTATCCAATGGGTAACTGGCTGATCCTGGCGGTGATGGTGCTGGTCTGGGGCGCTGATATCGGTGCGTACTTCTCAGGCCGGGCCTTCGGCAAGCGCAAGCTGGCGCCGGCGGTCAGTCCAGGCAAGAGCTGGGAGGGCGTGTATGGCGGCCTGGCGTTGACGCTGGTGATCGCGCTGGTCGTCGGTGTTGTGCGTGGCTGGTCGGTGAAAGAGATTTTCCTGGCGCTGCTGGCCACTGCCATCGTCGTGTTCATCTCGGTCGTGGGCGATCTCACCGAAAGCATGTTCAAGCGTCAGGCCGGGATCAAGGACAGCAGCAACCTGCTGCCGGGTCACGGCGGCGTGTTGGACCGCATCGACAGCCTGACCGCTGCCATCCCGATCTTCGCCGTACTCTTGTGGATGACCGCTTCGTGAGCCGCCTGCAGCAAGTCACCGTGCTGGGTGCAACCGGTTCGGTGGGGCTGAGCACCCTCGATGTTATTGCTCGTCATCCTGATCGCTACCAGGTCTTTGCCCTGACCGGTTTTACCCGTTTGAGCGAATTGCTGGCCTTGTGTGTGCGTCATGCGCCGCGTTTCGCCGTGGTGCCTGAGGCGGCGGCGGCTCGTGGGCTGCAGGACGATCTGCGGGCTGCCGGGCTGTCCACTCAAGTGTTGGTGGGTGAGGAGGGGCTGTGTCAGGTCTCGTCCGATGCTGAAGTCGATACTGTCGTCGCCGCCATTGTCGGCGCAGCGGGCCTGCGCCCAACCTTGGCTGCCGTGGATGCTGGCAAGAAGATCCTGCTGGCCAATAAAGAAGCGCTGGTCATGTCCGGTGCGCTCTTTATGCAGGCGGTGCGCAAGAGCGGTGCCGTGTTGTTGCCGCTGGACAGCGAACACAATGCAATCTTCCAGTGCATGCCCGGCGATTATGCCCGTGGCCTGAGCCAGGTGGGTGTGCGTCGGATCCTGCTGACGGCTTCCGGTGGTCCGTTTCGACAAACCCCGCTGGCTGAACTGGAGCACGTATCGCCCGACCAGGCGTGCGCTCATCCGAACTGGTCCATGGGGCGCAAGATCTCCGTGGATTCAGCGAGCATGATGAACAAAGGCCTGGAGCTGATCGAGGCGTGCTGGTTGTTCGATGCGCGTCCGGATCAGGTCGAGGTGGTGATTCACCCACAAAGTGTGATTCATTCCCTGGTCGACTACGTGGACGGTTCGGTCCTGGCGCAGTTGGGCAACCCTGATATGCGCACGCCGATTGCCAACGCCCTGGCCTGGCCGGAGCGGATTGATTCGGGCGTAGCGCCCTTGGACCTGTTTGCCGTGGCCCGCCTGGATTTCGAGGCGCCGGACGAACAACGCTTCCCTTGCCTGCGTCTGGCGCGGCAGGCGGCTGAAGCGGGTAACAGCGCACCGGCGATGCTGAACGCGGCCAACGAAGTGGCTGTGGCAGCGTTTCTCGAACGGCGCATCCGCTTTCCGCAGATCGCGAGTATCATCGAGGACGTCCTGGCGCTTGAGCCTGTCGTCGCGGTGAATGAGCTTGGGGCCGTCTTCGAGGCCGATACCAAGGCTCGGGCCCTGGCAGAACAATGGTTGAGCCGCAACGCGCGTTAGTCTGCAGGCAGGTTTGAGTCTTCAGGCACTGGATTGGAATGCGGAGAAATTAGATGAGTGCGCTTTACATGATTGTCGGCACCCTGGTTGCTCTGGGTGTGCTGGTTACCTTCCACGAATTCGGCCACTTCTGGGTGGCGCGTCGTTGCGGCGTCAAGGTACTGCGCTTTTCCGTCGGTTTCGGCATGCCGCTGGTGCGCTGGCACGACCGTCGTGGCACCGAGTTCGTGATTGCAGCCATTCCGCTGGGTGGCTACGTCAAGATGCTCGATGAGCGCGAAGGCGAAGTGCCGGCAGATCAGTTGGATCAGTCTTTCAATCGCAAGACCGTTCGTCAGCGTATCGCCATCGTCGCCGCCGGCCCGATCGCCAACTTCCTGTTGGCGATGGTGTTCTTCTGGGTGTTGGCCATGCTGGGCAGCCAGCAAGTGCGTCCGGTCATTGGCGCGGTCGAGTCGGACAGTATTGCCGCCAAGGCAGGGTTGGTTGCCGGGCAGGAAATTGTATCTATTGATGGCGAGCCCACCACGGGCTGGGGCGCGGTGAATTTGCAGTTGGTGCGTCGCCTCGGTGAAAGCGGCATCGTCAATGTGGTGGTGCGCGAGCAGGATTCCACCAGCGAAACCCCGCGTGAGCTGACCCTCGACCATTGGCTAAAGGGCGCCGATGAGCCTGATCCGATCAAGTCCCTGGGCATTCGCCCATGGCGTCCGGCCTTGCCGCCGGTCCTTGCAGAGCTGGACCCGAAAGGTCCGGCCCAGGCTGCCGGCCTGAAAACCGGTGATCGCCTGTTGGCCCTCGACGGCCAGGCGCTCGGCGACTGGCAGCAGGTGGTCGATCTGGTTCGTGTACGTCCTGATACTAAAATTGTGCTGAAAGTTGAGCGCGACGGTGCTCAAATCGACGTCCCGGTGACCTTGTCGGTCCGTGGGGAAGCCAAGGCTGCCGGGGGTTACCTGGGTGCTGGGGTCAAGGCTGTCGACTGGCCGCCATCGATGGTGCGCGAGGTGAGTTACGGGCCGTTGGCAGCGATTGGCGAAGGTGCAAAACGCACTTGGACCATGAGTGTGCTGACCCTCGAATCCCTCAAGAAAATGTTGTTCGGCGAGCTCTCGGTAAAAAACTTGAGTGGACCGATAACCATTGCTAAAGTGGCGGGCGCTTCTGCCCAGTCGGGTGTCGCGGATTTCCTGAATTTCCTGGCTTATCTGAGTATTAGCCTGGGTGTTCTGAATTTGCTGCCCATTCCTGTATTGGATGGGGGGCATCTGTTGTTTTATCTGGTCGAGTGGGTGCGTGGTCGCCCCTTGTCGGATCGGGTGCAGGGTTGGGGGATACAGATCGGTATCAGTTTGGTGGTCGGGGTGATGTTATTAGCCTTGGTCAACGATCTGGGTCGACTGTAACGCTTCGCTGAATTGCGAATCTGCCGCATTTTGCGGCAGTTTGTTTATTGCCAGTTGGAATAAGAAAGGACTTCATGAAACGTCTGCTGCTAACTGCGGTTCTCACCGTATTGATGATCGCCGAAGTTCACGCCGAGTCCTTCACCATCTCCGATATTCGCGTCAACGGCCTCCAGCGGGTTTCCGCGGGTAGCGTCTTTGGTGCATTACCGTTGAACGTCGGTGAACAGGCTGATGACCGTCGCCTGGTGGAATCCACTCGTGCGCTGTTCAAAACCGGTTTCTTTCAAGACATCCAACTGGGTCGCGAAGGCAACGTCCTGGTCATCACCGTGGTCGAGCGACCATCCGTCGCCAGTATCGAGATCGAAGGCAACAAGGCGATCTCTACTGAGGACTTGATGAAAGGTCTCAAGCAATCCGGCCTGGCCGAAGGCGAGATCTTCCAGCGCGCCACCCTCGAAGGTGTGCGTAACGAGCTGCAACGCCAGTACGTTGCCCAGGGTCGCTACTCCGCAACCGTGGAAACGGAAGTGGTGCCACAGCCTCGTAACCGTGTTGGCCTCAAGGTCAATATCAACGAAGGCACCGTGGCGGCGATCCAGCACATCAACGTGGTGGGTAACACCAAGTTCGCTGATGATGACCTGATCGACCTGTTCGAACTCAAGACCACCAACTGGTTGTCGTTCTTCAAGAACGATGACAAGTACGCCCGCGAAAAGCTGTCCGGTGACCTGGAACGCCTGCGTTCCTACTACCTGGACCGTGGCTATATCAACATGGATATCGCTTCGACCCAGGTGTCCATCACCCCGGACAAGAAGCACGTCTACATCACCGTCAACGTCAACGAAGGCGAGAAGTACAAGGTTCGTGACGTGAAGCTGAGCGGCGACCTGAAAGTGCCTGAAGACCAGGTCAAGGCGCTGTTGCTGGTGCAGAAGGACCAAGTGTTCTCGCGCAAGCTGATGACCACCACTTCCGAGCTGATCACCCGTCGCCTGGGTAACGAAGGCTACACCTTCGCCAACGTCAACGGCGTGCCGACGCCCCATGATGATGACCACACCGTGGACATCACCTTTGTGGTCGATCCAGGCAAGCGTGCCTACGTGAACCGTATCAACTTCCGTGGCAACACCAAGTCTGCGGACGAAGTGCTGCGTCGTGAAATGCGTCAGATGGAAGGTGGCTGGGCGTCGACTTACCTGATCGACCAGTCCAAGACCCGTCTTGAGCGCCTGGGCTTCTTCAAGGAAGTCAACGTCGAAACCCCGGCCGTACCGGGCGTGGATGACCAGGTTGATGTGAACTACGCCGTGGAAGAACAAGCTTCCGGCTCGATCACCGCCAGCGTCGGCTTCGCACAGAGTGCCGGCCTGATCCTCGGTGGTTCGATCACCCAGAACAACTTCCTGGGTACCGGTAACCGTGTGTCCATCGGCCTGACCCGAAGCGAATACCAGAGCCGATACAACTTCGGTTATACCGACCCCTACTGGACTGCTGACGGTGTGAGCCTGGGCTACAATGCCTTCTACCGCACCACCGACTACAAAGACCTCGACGTTGACGTTGCAAGCTATGCGATCGACAGCCTCGGCGCCGGTGTGAACATCGGTTACCCGATCAGCGAGACTTCGCGTCTGACGTTCGGTTTGACCGCGCAACAGGATGAGATCAAGACCGGTGTGTACACCGTGGACGAGATCTTCGACTTCACCCGTCGTGAAGGTGACAAGTTCCTGAACTTCAAGGCGTCTGCCGGCTGGTCCGAGTCGACGCTGAACAAAGGTGTACTGGCAACCCGTGGTCACTCCCAGAGCCTGACCCTGGAAACCACCACGCCTGGCAGCGACCTGTCGTTCTTCAAGCTCGACTACCGTGGCCAGTTGTTCACGCCGTTGAGCGACAACTACACCATGCGCCTGCACACTGAGCTGGGCTACGGCGATGGTTATGGCTCCACCAATGGTCTACCGTTCTACGAGAACTACTACGCGGGTGGTTTCAACTCCGTACGTGGTTTCAAAGACAGCACCTTGGGCCCACGTGGTACGCCAAGCCGTGGTGTTGGCGTAACCGGTAACCAGGGCACTGTAGTGGACTCCGACGACGATCCGCTGCCGTTCGGTGGTAACGTGTTGATCCAGGGTGGTGCAGAGATCCTGTTCCCGCTGCCGTTCGTCAAAGATCAGCGTTCCCTGCGGACTTCGGTCTTCTGGGACGTGGGTAACGTGTTCGACTCCAAGTGCGAGCAGATCCGTAACCCGAGCGGCGTGAAGTCCAACACCCAGTGCAACGATGTGAGCCTGAGCAACCTGGCAAGCTCCGTGGGTGTAGGTGTGACCTGGGTGACCGCGCTGGGCCCATTGAGCTTTGCTCTGGCCATGCCGATCAAGAAACCGGATAACGCTGAGACCCAGATTTTCCAATTCTCCCTCGGCCAGACGTTCTAAGCGTCTGACCCAAGATAACGACAACGGATTCTGTAGGAGTGCATCGTGCGTAAGTTGACTCAATTGGTTCTACTGGCAACCGTGCTGGTAGCGACCCCGGCCTTCGCCGAAATGAAAATCGCCGTCCTGAACTATCAGATGGCCCTGCTGGAATCCGATGCGGCCAAGCGTTATGCCGTGGATGCCGAGAAAAAATTCGGCCCACAACTGACCAAGCTCAAGACCCTTGAAAGCAGCGCCAAAGGTATTCAGGATCGTCTGGTTGCCGGTGGCGACAAAATGCAGCAAGGCGAGCGCGAGCGTCTGGAGCTTGAATTCAAGCAAAAGGCCCGTGACTACCAGTTCCAGTCCAAAGAACTGAACGAAGCCAAGGCCGTTGCTGACCGTGAAATGCTGAAACAACTGAAGCCGAAACTCGACAGCGCTGTGGAAGAAGTCATCAAGAAAGGTGCCTTTGACCTGGTGTTCGAGCGTGGCGCTGTGATCGACGTCAAGCCTCAATACGACATCACCCGTCAGGTGATCGAGCGCATGAACCAGCTGAAGTAAGCCATGACCGCGACTATCAAGCTCGGCGAGTTGGCCGAGTTCCTGGGGGCCACCTTGCGTGGTTCCCCGGAGAAAGAAATCACTGGGCTAGCCACCTTGCAGGAGGCTGGCCCAGCTCAGTTGAGCTTCCTCGCAAACCCCCAATACCGTAAATACCTGGTCGACAGCCAAGCTGCAGCCGTGTTGCTGAAAGCCGCTGACGCCGAAGGGTTTACCGGGGATGCGCTGGTGGTGCCTGACCCGTACCTGGCTTATGCGCGGGTGTCGCATCTGTTCGATCCGAAGCCCAAGGCTGCCGCCGGGATTCATCCGTCTGCGGTCATTGCTGATGATGCCCAGGTTGATCCTGCGGCCAGCATCGGTGCCTTTGCGGTGATCGAGAGTGGGGCACGCATCGCATCCGATGTCACAGTCGGTGCCCACTGCTTTATCGGCGCGCGCTGCGAGATCGGCGCTGGCGGTTGGCTGGCGCCGCGCGTGACCCTGTACCACGACGTGCGTATCGGTGAGCGTGTAGTCATCCAGTCGGGTGCCGTGATTGGCGGTGAAGGCTTCGGCTTTGCCAACGCCAAGGGCATCTGGAACAAGATCGCCCAGGTCGGCGGTGTATTGATCGGCGACGACGTGGAAATCGGCGTGAACACGGCTGTCGATCGCGGGGCCCTGGCCGATACCGTGATTGGCAACGGCGTGAAGCTCGACAACCAGATCCAGATCGCCCATAACGTGCAGATTGGCGATCACACCGCCATGGCGGCCTGCGTGGGTATCTCCGGCAGCACCAAGATCGGCAAGCATTGCATGCTTGCCGGTGGCGTCGGGCTGGTAGGGCATATCGATATTTGCGACAACGTCTTCATCACTGGCATGACCATGGTCACCCACTCGATCACCGAGCCAGGGGCCTATTCTTCCGGTACCGCCATGCAGCCTGCGGCTGAATGGCGCAAGAGTGCAGCGCGGTTGAGGCAGCTCGACGACATGGCTCGACGTCTCAAACAGCTGGAAAAGCGTGTTGCGGACGTGACCCCTGGCGGTAATGCTTCATCAGAAGGCTGATACCATTTCCATATCAAGTGTGCACAGCCGCTAGACTGCCTCCTTGATTTGCTAGCGGGGCGTGCGTTTAGTTCGCCCGCCCCCAATCTTTATTACAGGCTTCCCCCCGAAATGATGGACATCAACGAGATTCGCGAATACCTGCCTCACCGTTACCCGTTCCTGCTGGTGGACCGCGTAGTGGACCTCAACATCGAGGAAAAGCGCATTCGTGCCTACAAGAATGTCAGCATCAACGAACCGTTCTTCAACGGTCACTTTCCTGCGCATCCCATCATGCCGGGCGTGTTGATCATCGAAGCGATGGCCCAGGCTGCCGGTATCCTTGGTTTCAAAATGCTCGACCTCAAGCCTGCCGACGGCACGCTTTACTATTTCGTGGGCTCCGACAAGTTGCGTTTCCGCAACCCGGTGACCCCGGGTGACCAGTTGATCCTTGAAGCCAAGTTCATCAGCTGCAAGCGCCAGATCTGGAAGTTCGAATGCCAGGCCTCGGTGGACGGCAAGCCGGTGTGCTCCGCCGAGATCATCTGTGCGGAACGCAAACTATGAGTTTGATTGACCCTCGCGCAATCATCGATCCGTCGGCCGTTCTGGCCGCCGACGTTGAGGTCGGCCCCTGGTCGATCATCGGCGCAGGTGTGGAAATCGGCGAGGGGACTGTCATCGGGCCGCACGTGATCCTCAAAGGTCCGACCCGCATTGGCAAACACAATCGCATCTATCAGTTTTCCTCGGTAGGTGAAGACACCCCGGACATGAAGTACAAGGGTGAAGAGACACGCCTGGTAATCGGTGATCACAACATCATCCGTGAAGGCGTGACCATTCACCGTGGTACCGTTCAGGATCGGGCCGAGACCACCCTGGGTGATCACAACCTGGTGATGGCCTATGCGCATATCGGTCACGACAGCGTCATCGGCAACCACTGCATCCTGGTCAACAACACCGCGTTGGCCGGGCATGTGCACGTTGACGATTGGGCGATTCTGTCCGGGTTCACCCTGGTCCATCAGTACTGCCATATTGGCGCCCACAGCTTTTCCGGCATGGGCACCGCCATTGGCAAGGACGTTCCGGCATTTGTCACGGTATTCGGCAACCCGGCCGAAGCGCGCAGCATGAACTTCGAAGGCATGCGCCGTCGTGGTTTCAGCGAAGACGCCATCCACGCCCTGCGCCGTGCCTACAAGGTGGTTTACCGCCAGGGTCTCACGGTTGACCAGGCGTTGACCCAACTGGTCGAGCCGGCAGCGTTGTTCCCGGAAGTCGCGGTGTTCCGTGACTCGATCCAGGCGTCGACCCGCGGCATCACCCGCTGATCATGGCCAATCTGCGTATCGCGCTGGTGGCCGGGGAAGCTTCCGGCGACATTCTAGGCGCAGGTCTTATGCGGGCCCTCAAGGCCCAGCATCCGGCGGTTGAATTCATTGGCGTCGGCGGTCCACTGATGCAGGCCGAAGGGCTCACGTCCTACTTCCCTATGGAGCGTTTGTCGGTCATGGGACTGGTCGAAGTGCTGGGTCGCCTGCGTGAGCTGTTGGCCCGTCGCAAGCTACTGATCCAGACCCTGATCGAAGAAAAACCCGATGTGTTCATCGGCATCGATGCGCCGGATTTCACGCTCAATATCGAACTCAAGTTGCGTCAGGCCGGCATCAAGACCGTGCACTACGTCAGCCCGTCCGTGTGGGCGTGGCGGCAGAAGCGCGTGCTGAAGATCCGTGAAGGCTGCGACCTGATGCTGACACTGCTGCCGTTCGAGGCGCGGTTCTACGAAGAGAAGGGCGTACCGGTACGGTTTGTGGGGCATACCCTGGCCGATACGATTCCGTTGCAGGCTGACCGCGCCGCCGCGCGTGCCGAGCTGGGCTTGCCCGACGGCCCGTTGGTCGCGCTGATGCCGGGCAGTCGTGGTGGCGAAGTCGGCCGCCTGGCCTCGGTATTCTTTGATGCTGCCGAGCGTCTGCAAGCCTTGAAGCCGGGCGTACGTTTCGTGCTGCCCTGCGCGAGCCCACAGCGTCGTGCGCAGATCGAAACGCTGCTGGAAGGCCGCAACCTGCCGTTGACTCTGCTCGACGGCCAGTCGCACCTGGCCCTGGCGGCCTGTGATGCGGTGCTGATTGCTTCGGGCACAGCCACCTTGGAGGCCTTGCTCTACAAGCGTCCGATGGTGGTGGCCTACCGCTTGGCGCCGCTGACCTTCTGGATTCTCAAGCGCATGGTCAAAAGCCCTTACATCTCCCTGCCCAATCTGCTGGCCCAGCGCCTGTTGGTGCCGGAGTTGTTGCAGGACGATGCGACGCCTGAGGCCCTTGCGCAAACGCTGCTACCGTTGATCGACGGCGGCGAAGAACAGACCCGAGGTTTTGACGACATCCATCGCATATTGCGCCGTGATGCCTCGAACCAGGCGGCCGACGCCGTGCTGACCTTGATCGGCCAGAAACAGGAAGCCTTATGACGACGCAAATGGGTCTGGATTTCAGCCTGGTTGCCGAAGCCCACGAACTGGTCGCCGGTGTCGACGAAGTCGGGCGTGGGCCTTTGTGCGGTGCCGTGGTCACGGCGGCGGTAATCCTCGATCCGAACCGCCCGATCCTCGGCCTCAACGACTCGAAGAAACTCACCGAGGCGCGCCGTGAAAAGCTCTACGACGAGATCATCGAAAAAGCCCTGAGCTGGCACATCGCCCGGGCCGAAGTCGAAGAAATCGACGAGCTGAATATTCTTCACGCCACCATGCTCGCGATGCAGCGTGCGGTTGAAGGCCTGCATATCACGCCCAAAATGGCGATGATCGACGGTAACCGTTGCCCCAAGCTGGCCATGCCTTCTGAGGCGGTGGTGAAGGGTGATAGCAAGGTGCCTGCCATCGCAGCCGCCTCGATCCTGGCCAAAGTCAGCCGTGATCGTGAAATGGCCGCGTTTGAATTGATCTACCCCGGCTACGGCATTGGCGGGCATAAGGGCTATCCGACGCCCGTTCATCTGGAAGCCTTGGCTCGGCTGGGGCCTACGCCGATCCACCGCCGCTCGTTCGCCCCGGTTCGCCAGGCCTATGAGCTGCGCGAGAGCCTCAACGAGGTCTAGTCGCAAGGCTGATGTTTTGCTCAAGGCCCGGTACAATCCGGGCCTTGTTGTTTTCCACGTATAAGAGATCACTATGCCGGCTTCATTCGTTCACCTACGCCTGCACACTGAATACTCCCTGGTCGACGGCCTGGTACGGATCAAACCGCTGGTCAAAACCCTGGTGGGCATGAACATGCCTGCGGTCGCGGTGACCGATCAGAACAACATGTGTTCCCTGGTCAAGTTCTACAAGAACGCCATGGGCGCTGGCATCAAGCCGATCTGCGGCGCTGACCTGTGGCTGTCCAACAAAGATCCGGATAACGCACTTAGCCGTATCAGCCTGTTGGCGATGAACGGCGTGGGTTACCGCAACCTCACCGAACTGATTTCCCGTGGTTTCATCGACGGCCAGCGCAATGGCTCGATCATCATCGAGCGCGAATGGGTCGCCGAGGCCAGCGAAGGGCTGATCATGCTGTCGGCCGCCAAAGAGGGCGAGATCGGTATCGCGCTGCTGGGTGGCAATCCGCAGGAAGCCGAAGTCCTGGCCAAGGAGTGGATGCAGGTCTTTCCTGACCGTTTCTACCTGGAAGTCCAGCGTACCAATCGCCCCAACGACGAAGAGCACCTGCACGCCGCCGTGGCCCTGGCCGACAAGCTGGGCGCGCCGCTGGTTGCCACCAACGATGTGCGCTTCATCAAGAAGGAAGACTTCGAAGCCCACGAAACACGCGTGTGCATCGGCGAAGGCCGGGCCCTGGATGACCCGCGTCGCTCGAAGAACTACAGCGAAGAGCAGTACCTCAAAAGCGCCGACGAGATGGCCGAGCTGTTCAGCGACCTGCCCGAGGCCCTGGAAAACTCTGTCGAAATTGCCAAGCGTTGCAATATCGAAGTCAAGCTGGGCAAGCACTTCCTGCCCAACTTCCCGATTCCCGATGGCATGACCATCGACGAGTACTTCCGCAAAGTCTCGTTCGACGGCCTCGAAGAGCGGCTCAGCGTCCTGCTGCCCAAGGACACCACCGAGGATTACGACGCCAAGCGCCAGGTCTACGTCGACCGGCTGAATTTCGAGCTGGATATCATCATCCAGATGGGGTTCCCCGGTTACTTCCTGATCGTAATGGACTTTATCCAGTGGGCCAAAAGCAACGGCGTGCCGGTAGGTCCTGGCCGGGGGTCGGGTGCCGGTTCGCTGGTGGCCTACGTACAGAAGATTACCGACCTCGACCCGCTGGAATATGACCTGCTGTTCGAACGGTTCCTGAACCCGGAACGGGTTTCCATGCCCGACTTCGACGTCGACTTCTGCATGGACGGCCGTGACCGCGTGATCGAATACGTGGCCGAGAAATACGGTCGCAATGCGGTGAGCCAGATCATCACCTTCGGTTCCATGGCGGCGAAGGCTGTAATCCGTGACGTGGCGCGGGTGCAGGGCAAGTCCTACGGCTTGGCGGATCGCTTGTCGAAGATGATCCCGTTCGAAGTCGGCATGACCCTGGAAAAAGCCTACGAGCAGGAAGAAATCCTGCGCGACTTCATCAAGATCGATGAAGAGGCCGCCGAAATCTGGGACATGGCGCGCAAGCTTGAAGGTGTGGTGCGTAACGTCGGTAAACACGCCGGTGGTGTGGTGATTGCGCCTACAAAACTCACCGACTTTTCGCCGATCTATTGCGACGAAGAAGGCGACGGCCTGGTGACCCAGTTCGACAAGGACGACGTGGAGGCGGCTGGCCTTGTGAAGTTCGACTTCCTTGGCCTGCGGACCCTGACGATCATCGACTGGGCGCTCAAGACCATCAACCGAGAGCGCGCCAAGGTCAACGAAGAGCCACTGGATATCGCGTTTATCCCGTTGGACGACAAACCGACCTACACCTTGCTGCAAAAAGCCGAGACCACGGCGGTGTTCCAGCTTGAGTCGCGCGGCATGAAAGAGCTGATCAAAAAGCTCAAGCCCGACTGCCTGGAAGACTTGATCGCACTGGTGGCCCTGTTCCGTCCGGGGCCGTTGCAATCGGGCATGGTGGACGACTTCATCAACCGTAAGCACGGCCGTGCCGAGTTGGCGTACCCGCACTCCGACTACCAGTACGAAGGCCTCAAGCCGGTATTGGCGCCGACCTACGGCATCATCCTGTATCAGGAACAGGTGATGCAGATCGCCCAGGTGATGGCGGGCTATACCCTCGGCGGCGCGGATATGTTGCGTCGAGCCATGGGTAAGAAAAAGCCCGAGGAGATGGCCAAGCAGCGTGGCGGTTTCATTGAAGGTTGTGCAACCAACAACATCGACGCGGACCTGGCCGGTAACATCTTCGACCTGGTGGAAAAATTCGCCGGTTATGGTTTCAACAAATCCCACTCCGCCGCCTACGGCCTGGTGTCGTACCAGACTGCCTGGCTGAAGGCCCACTACCCGGCGCCGTTCATGGCCGCGGTACTCTCGGCGGATATGCACAACACCGACAAGGTCGTGACCTTGATCGAAGAAGTGCGCACCATGAAGCTGCGCCTCGACGCGCCGGACGTGAACGCCTCGGAGTTCAAGTTCACGGTGAACGACGAAGGCCGCATCATCTATGGCCTGGGCGCGATCAAGGGCGTTGGCGAAAGCCCGGTGGAAGCTATCGTTGAAGCGCGCCAAAGCGGGCCGTTCGCCGACCTGTTCGACTTCTGCGCGCGGGTTGACCTCAAGCGCATCAACAAACGGACCCTCGATGGCCTGATCCGCAGCGGTGCACTCGACCGTCTCGGCCCATATTTCCATGATGAGCCCAAGGCTTACCAGGCGAATATCGACCGCAACCGTGCGGTGTTGCTCACCGCCATGGAAGAAGCGATCAAGGCTGCCGAACAGACCGCCCGCACCCACGACAGCGGCCATGCCGACCTGTTCGGCGGGTTGTTCGTCGAAGAAGACGCGGATGTGTACGGTAACCACCGCAAGGCCAAGGAGCTGACCCTCAAGGAGCGCCTCAAGGGTGAGAAAGACACCTTGGGCCTGTACCTCACGGGTCACCCGATTGACGAATACGAGGGCGAAATTCGTCGTTTCGCCCGTCAGCGCATCATCGACCTGAAACCTGCGCGGGATACCCAGACCGTCGCTGGCATGATCATCGCCTTGCGGGTGATGAAGAATAAAAAGGGCGACAAGATGGGCTTCATCACCCTCGATGACCGTTCGGGGCGCATCGAAGCCTCTCTGTTTGCCGATGCATTCCACTCCGCACAGTCGCTGTTGCAGACCGATGCCATGGTGGTGGTGGAGGGGGAGGTCAGCAATGATGACTTCTCCGGTGGCCTGCGCCTGCGGATCAAGCGAGTGATGAGCATGGAAGACGCGCGCACCAATCTGGCCGAAAGCCTGCGCTTGAAGGTGAAAACCGAAGCGCTCAAGGGCGATCAGCTACGCTGGTTGGGTGATTTGCTCAAGCGCCACCGTGGCGCGTGCCCGGTGACCATGGAGTACACCGGCAGTGACGCCAAGGCCATGTTGCAGTTTGGCGAGACCTGGCGAATTGATCCGGCTGATGGCTTGATTCAAGCATTGCGTGACCAGTTCGGCCGTGACAACGTCTTCCTCCAATACCGTTGACGGTCAGGCAATCCTGCATAGCCTGATCTCGACTGAACATTTAATCTCGACCTATACGCGCCTCTCCCTTAAGGTAGGGCGCGAATAGACAACCGGCTGGCCAGGCACGCCCTGGCCGTCGACCCAAGACGGACGCTTATGAACCCGAATTTTCTTGATTTCGAACAGCCGATCGCTGACCTGCAAGCCAAGATCGAAGAACTGCGCCTGGTCGGCAATGACAATTCGCTGAATATCGGCGATGAAATCGCTCGCCTGCAAGACAAGAGCAGCACGCTTACCGAAGACATCTTCGGCAAGCTGACCAGCTGGCAGATCGCGCGCCTGGCCCGCCACCCGCGCCGTCCTTACACCCTGGACTACATTCAGCACATCTTCACCGAGTTCGACGAACTGCACGGCGACCGCCACTTCTCCGACGACGCGGCCATCGTAGGCGGTATCGCTCGCCTGGACGACCAGCCGGTGATGGTGATCGGTCACCAGAAAGGCCGTGAAGTGCGCGAAAAAGTGCGTCGCAACTTCGGCATGCCGCGTCCTGAAGGCTACCGCAAGGCGTGCCGCCTGATGGAAATGGCCGAACGCTTCAAGATGCCGATCCTGACCTTCATCGATACGCCGGGTGCTTACCCAGGTATCGACGCTGAAGAGCGCAACCAGAGCGAAGCGATCGCCTGGAACCTGCGCGTCATGGCTCGCCTGAAAACCCCGATCATCGCCACTGTGATTGGTGAAGGGGGTTCCGGCGGCGCACTGGCTATTGGCGTCTGTGACCAGTTGAACATGCTGCAGTATTCGACCTACGCGGTGATTTCGCCGGAAGGTTGCGCCTCGATCCTGTGGAAAACGGCCGAGAAAGCGCCGGACGCTGCCGAAGCCATGGGCATTACCGCCGATCGCCTCAAAGGCCTGGGTATCGTGGACAAAGTCATCGCCGAGCCGCTGGGCGGCGCCCACCGCGACCCGGCTGCTGCCGCCGCGACGATCCGCGCTGAACTGGGTTCGCAGCTGGCGATGCTCAAGAAGCTGGATAACGAAGCGCTGCTGGCCCGTCGTTATGAGCGTTTGATGAGCTACGGTCTGTAAGACTACGCAGGACCCAGTGTGGGAGCGGGCTTGCTCGCGAATGCGGTGGATCAGTCGACCTTTCAGTGACTGACACTCTGCATTCGCGAGCAAGCCCGCTCCCACATTTGCTTTGTGTATGCTGAGTCATTGCATTCCAGATAGATGGCGGTATTTTTCATGAAGCCTTCCTTAGCCGCCAAACTCTTGCAAGTTCTGTCACCCTGGCGCAACGCCCCAGCCTGGCACATCGCATTCTCGGGTGGACTTGATTCCACCGTCCTGCTGCATCTCCTCGCCAATCTGGCAAATACCGAATCGCTCCCGTCCCTCCGTGCTGTTCATGTTCATCATGGCTTGCAAGCTGCCGCTGATGCGTGGCCTGCTCACTGCCAGTCGACATGCGACAGCCTGGGCGTGCCGTTGCGCGTGATGCATGTGCAGGTGCAACCCGGCGCCAGTCTTGAGCGTGCCGCGCGTGACGCGCGTTACCAGGTGTTTACCGAGGTGACCGGGGCAAGGGAGGTGCTGCTGACAGGCCAGCATCGCGATGATCAGGCTGAAACCTTGTTATTCCGACTCTTGCGCGGGGCTGGTGTGCGCGGGCTGGCGGCGATGCCAGTACAGCGCCCGCTGGCGACTGGCACTCTTGTGCGGCCCTTGTTGGATGTCTCGCGTGCAGAGCTGGAAGCCTATGCCGAGGCGCATCAGCTCAAATGGATCGAAGATCCTTCCAATGCGGACTCGCGATTCTCCCGCAATTACCTGCGCCATCGCGTGCTTCCTGTCCTGACGGAACGTTGGCCGCAGGCTACCGCAAACCTGGCGCGCACCGCCGAGCACCTGAGTGAAGCCCAAGACTTGCTGGATGAGCTGGCGCAGATGGACTTGCGAGCCGCCAATCAATTTTCGTCGTTTTCATGGCTTCATTTACCGTCCTTGGCCCTTGCACCTTTGCGCGAGCTTACCGACGCCCGCCAGCGCAACGCCCTACGCCACTGGCTAACCCCTCTGACCCGTTTACCCGACAGCGACCACTGGGCCAGCTGGCATTCCCTGCGTGATGCCAAGGGCGACGCACAGCCCCTGTGGCGGCTGGCGGACGGTGATATGCAGCGCAGCGGTGAGCGTATCTGGTGGCTGCCCTCCACTTGGTCGGAATTTTCCGACGCGACGGTGAGCTGGCCCGATCCGCAAAACCCACTAGAGTTACCCGGCAATGGTCAGGTGAAACTGACAGGCAGGGTGCCTGGAGGTGCATTGACGATCCGCTACCGCCAGGGCGGCGAAATCCTCACAGTGCCAGGCCGCGGTCGGCGTGACTTGAAGCGCCTGCTTAACGAAAGTGGCCTGCCGGGCTGCGTCCGTGGCAGATTGCCGCTGCTGTACCAGGGCGAGCAATTGCTGGGTGCGCCCAGCCTTGCGGGACTCTGGCCGGCACCGAGTGATGACTGGCAATTACATTGGATGCCACAGACCTGCGATCAAGGTTTGAGCTGATAGAGCCTTTCCGGTAGACTACGCTCCCTTCTTGATACAACTTCTGTGGATTCAACTGAATCGCAGCAGTTGCCGATTACCAAGCAGTCTTTGCTGGGCGATTCCAAAAAATGTGTAGCGATCAACGTACCGGTGTTTCATTGCTGGTCTGTCACCACGCGGCGGTTTTTTTGAAAGGTGCACTGTGATTAATGCAGGTGATCGGGGGCTTCGGCCTTCCTTCGCTTTCCCCGGCGGCTCGGACCGCTTTAACGCAGACTTCTAGGGTTTTTCATGACGCGCTACATATTCGTCACGGGCGGTGTTGTTTCTTCATTGGGGAAAGGCATCGCATCGGCTTCATTGGCGGCCATCCTGGAGGCGCGGGGACTTAAGGTCACCATGCTCAAGCTGGACCCGTACATCAACGTTGACCCGGGCACCATGAGCCCGTTCCAGCACGGTGAAGTGTTCGTCACCCACGACGGCGCCGAGACGGACCTGGACCTGGGCCACTACGAGCGGTTCATCCGCACGACCATGACCCAGAACAACAATTTCACCACCGGCCGTGTCTACGAGCACGTGCTGCGCAAGGAGCGCCGTGGTGACTACCTGGGTGCAACCATCCAGGTGATCCCGCACATCACCGACGAAATCAAGCGCCGCATCATCAAGGGTGCAGGCGATGCCGACGTGGCCATGGTCGAGATCGGTGGCACCGTCGGTGACATCGAGTCGCAACCGTTCCTCGAAGCCATCCGCCAGCTGCGTTTCGAAGTCGGCGCCAAGCGCGCGATGCTGATGCACCTGACCCTGGTGCCGTACATCGCCACTGCCGGCGAAACCAAAACCAAGCCTACCCAGCATTCGGTCAAGGAACTGCGTTCCATCGGCCTGCAGCCGGACGTGCTGGTGTGCCGCTCTGATCACCCGATCGACATTTCCTCGCGTCGCAAGATCGCGCAGTTCACCAACGTTGAAGAACGTGCGGTGATCGCGCTGGAAGACGCCGACACCATCTACAAGATCCCGGGCATCCTGCATTCGCAAGGCCTGGACGATTTTGTGGTCGAGCGTTTCGGCCTGCAATGCAACGGCGCGGACCTGTCCGAGTGGGAAGCCGTGGTCGACGCCAAGCTCAACCCTGAGCACGAAGTCACCATCGCGATGGTCGGCAAGTACATGGAACTGCTGGACGCGTACAAATCGCTGATCGAAGCGATGAGCCACGCCGGTATCAGCAACCGTACCAAGGTCAACCTGCGCTACATCGACTCCGAAGACATCGAGAACCAAGGCACTGCCTTGCTCGAAGGTGTGGACGCGATCCTCGTGCCAGGCGGTTTCGGCCTGCGTGGCGTGGAAGGCAAGATCACGGCTGTTCAATATGCTCGCGAGAACAAGGTGCCGTATCTGGGTATCTGCCTGGGCATGCAAGTGGCCGTCATCGAGTTCGCCCGTAACGTGCTGGGCTGGAAAGACGCCAACTCCACCGAGTTCGACAGCAAGAGCGGTCACCCGGTCGTGGGCCTGATCACCGAGTGGGAAGATGCCACCGGCGCGGTCGAGACCCGTACCGAAGCCTCCGACCTGGGCGGCACCATGCGCCTCGGCGCGCAGGACTGCCTGCTGGAGCCGGGCTCGCTGGTTCACGATTGCTACGGCAAGGACGTGATCGTCGAGCGTCACCGTCACCGCTACGAAGTGAACAACAACCTGCTGCCGCAAATCAAAGAGGCCGGCCTGAAAATTTCCGGTCGCTCCGGTGATGGCGCGCTGGTTGAAGTGGTCGAAGCACCGGATCATCCATGGTTCGTCGCGTGCCAGTTCCACCCTGAGTTCACCTCCACGCCGCGCGACGGTCACCCGTTGTTCAGCGGTTTCGTCAAAGCTGCACTGACGCAACATCAGAAGAAGGCGTAACCCTGATGGCCCAGAAGATCATTCGCGTAGGCGACATCGAGATTGCCAACGACAAGCCCATGGTGCTGTTCGGCGGCATGAACGTGCTGGAAAGCCGCGACATGGCGATGCAGGTCTGCGAAGAGTACGTGAAGGTTACCGAGAAACTCGGTATCCCTTACGTGTTCAAGGCCAGCTTCGACAAGGCCAACCGTTCGTCCGTGACCTCCTATCGCGGCCCAGGCCTTGAAGAAGGCATGCGGATCTTCCAGGACATCAAGCAAGCCTTCGGCGTGCCGATCATCACCGACGTCCACGAGCCTGAGCAGGCTGCCGTGGTCGCCGAGGTGTGTGACATCATCCAGTTGCCGGCCTTCCTGTCGCGCCAGACCGACCTGGTCGTCGCGATGGCCAAGACCGGTGCGGTGATCAATATCAAGAAAGCCCAGTTCCTCGCGCCCCAGGAGATGAAACACATCCTGAACAAGTGCGTGGAAGCGGGTAATGAGCAGTTGATCCTCTGCGAGCGCGGTTCTAGCTTCGGCTACAACAACCTCGTGGTGGACATGCTCGGTTTCGGCATCATGAAACAGTTCGAATACCCGGTGTTCTTCGACGTGACCCACGCGCTGCAAATGCCCGGTGGTCGCGCCGATTCCGCTGGTGGGCGTCGTGCCCAGGTGCTGGACCTGGCCAAGGCCGGCATCAGCCAGTCCCTGGCGGGCCTGTTCCTGGAAGCCCACCCGGACCCGGACAACGCCAAATGCGACGGCCCATGCGCCCTGCGCCTGGACAAGCTGGAGCCATTCCTGGCCCAGCTCAAGCAGTTGGACGAACTGGTCAAGAGTTTTCCGACGGTAGAGACCGCGTAAGCCGCGTTTCTCCGGTAGAATTTCCCACGCTTTACGCTCAGGCCTGCGGGCCTGAGCCTTGTCGTCTGCAAGCCTGCCCCGTTGTTCCACCCTTGCGGTCGGTCAAAAGATTTCCTTCAGCTGCGTCGTTTTCGTCAACTTTGGAGTGTTTACAACAATGGCAAAAATCGTCGACATCAAAGGTCGTGAAGTTCTCGACTCCCGTGGCAACCCCACCGTCGAAGCCGACGTGCTTCTCGATAACGGCATCATCGGCAGCGCCTGCGCGCCGTCCGGTGCTTCTACCGGTTCGCGCGAAGCGCTGGAACTGCGTGATGGCGACAAGAGCCGTTACCTGGGCAAGGGTGTACTCAAGGCTGTAGCCAACATCAACGGTCCGATCCGTGACCTGTTGCTGGGCAAGGACCCGCTGGACCAGAAAGCCCTGGACCACGCGATGATCAAGCTCGACGGCACCGAAAACAAAGGCAGCCTGGGCGCCAACGCCATCCTCGCCGTGTCCCTGGCCGCCGCCAAGGCTGCTGCCCAGGACCAGGACCTGCCGCTGTACGCACACATCGCCAACCTGAACGGCACGCCGGGTGTTTACTCGATGCCGGTGCCGATGATGAACATCATCAACGGTGGCGAGCACGCCGATAACAACGTCGACATCCAGGAATTCATGGTGCAGCCGGTTGGCGCCAAGACCTTCTCCGAGGGCCTGCGCATGGGCACCGAGATTTTCCATCACCTCAAAGCTGTGCTGAAGGCCCGTGGCCTGAGCACTGCGGTAGGTGACGAAGGTGGTTTCGCACCGAACCTGGCGTCCAACGAAGATGCACTGAAAGTGATCTCCGAAGCCGTGGCCAACGCTGGCTACAAATTGGGCACTGACGTAACCCTGGCCCTGGACTGCGCGGCCAGCGAGTTCTTTGAGGACGGCAAGTACAACCTCTCCGGCGAAGGTCAGGTGTTCAACTCCGAAGGTTTCGCTGACTACCTGAAGGGCTTGACCGAGCGCTACCCGATCATCTCGATCGAAGACGGCCTGGACGAGTCCGACTGGGACGGCTGGAAAATCCTCACCGACAAGATCGGCGAGAAAATCCAACTGGTGGGCGACGACCTGTTCGTGACCAACACCAAGATCCTGAAAGAAGGCATCGATAAAAAGATCGCCAACTCGATCCTGATCAAGTTCAACCAGATCGGCACCCTGACCGAAACCCTGGAAGCCATCCAGATGGCCAAGGCTGCGGGCTACACTGCCGTGATCTCCCACCGCTCCGGCGAAACCGAAGATTCGACCATTGCCGACCTGGCCGTGGGCACCTCGGCGGGCCAGATCAAGACCGGTTCCCTGTGCCGTTCCGACCGCGTTTCCAAGTACAACCAATTGCTGCGTATCGAAGAGCAACTGGCAGGCAAGGCCAAGTACAACGGTCGCGGCGAGTTTCGCGGCTGATCAGTAAATGTTAAAAAGTCGGCGGATTGCGTCGGAAAACTCACGACAGTGTGTATTTCGACGCTAATCTGATGGCTATCAAGCACAAGCCTGGTTCTTCCAGGCTTCGTGCTATCAGTTGCTTCAAAAGTTTTGCATGGCTGTCTTTTTTCACTGGATACCCGATATTCGATGCGCAGTCCCAATTGGTTGTTCCTCGTCTTGCTCTTGTTGCTGGCTGGCCTGCAGTACCGCCTATGGGTGGGTAATGGCAGCTTTGCGCAGGTAAAAGACCTGACCGAGCAAATTGCTGCACAGCACGCCGAAAACGAGATCTTGCTGGAGCGTAACCGCGTCCTCGATGCCGAAGTGCTTGAGCTGAAAAAAGGTACGGAGACCGTTGAAGAGCGGGCTCGTCATGAATTAGGCATGGTCAAGGAGGGCGAAACCCTCTACCAGTTGGCCCAATGAACCTTAGTTTGCCGGCCTTCTGGGCCGTGATTCCTGCCGCGGGCGTTGGTGCCCGTATGGCCGCGGACCGTCCCAAGCAATACTTGCAACTGGGCGGGCGCACTATTCTCGAACACAGCCTTGACTGTTTTCTCGACCATCCATCCCTCAAGGGCTTGGTGGTCAGTCTTGCCTCTGATGATCCTTATTGGCCCACGCTGACGTGTGCGGCTGACCCGCGTATCCAACGTGCGGACGGCGGCTCGGAGCGTTCGGGCTCGGTACTCAATGCGCTGTTGCACCTGAATGCCTTGGGTGCCAGTGATGACGATTGGGTGCTGGTACACGATGCGGCACGACCGAACCTGAGTCGCGATGACCTCGACAAACTGTTGGCTGAGCTGGCGCACGACCCGGTCGGCGGCCTGCTTGCCGTGCCGGCCCGCGACACGCTCAAGCGCGTCGACAAGCACGGACGTGTGGTTGAGACCGTCGACCGCAGCCTGATCTGGCAAGCCTACACGCCGCAGATGTTCCGCCTCGGTGCCTTGCATCGCGCATTGGCCGACAGTCTGGTGGCGGATGCCGTCATCACGGACGAAGCGTCGGCCATGGAGTGGTCTGGCCAGGCGCCGCGCCTGATCGAAGGGCGCTCGGACAATATCAAGGTGACCCGGCCGGAAGACCTGGAGTGGTTGCGGTTGCGGTGGGCGAACCGTAGGTAGTCAGCTAGACCGTGTCGACCCCTTCGCGAGCAAGCCCACACACTTGATCGCGTGCGTCCTGAAGAAACGCGGTCAAAATGTGGGAGCGGGCTTGCTCGCGAAGAGGCCAGTACAAACACCCCATAATCACCTGCTGTACTCCGGTCTCCCAGCCAGCCCCTCCTTCAAGAAATCCACCAACTTCCTGACCTTAGGCGACAAATGCCTTTGCTGTGGATACAGCGCCCACACCGCCGTATTTGGCGGCTGGTGCGCCTCCAGCAACGACACCAGCGCGCCACTGTGCAGGTGCTCCAGCACGTAATAGTCCGGCAACTGGCACAACCCCACGCCCTGCAACGCCGCGTCCAGCACGGCTTGCCCACTGTTGCAACGCCAGTTTCCCTGTACCCGCTGGGAAAATTCCCGCCCGTCCTGGGCCAGTTGCCAGATATCCGAGCTGCCGATCAAGCAGTTATGCCGACTCAATTCCGACAAACTATGTGGCCGACCATACCGCGCCAGGTAGGACGGCGACGCGCACAAGTACATGCGCCTGGGCGCCAGGCGGCTGGCGACCATGCGCGAATCCTGCAAACGCCCCAGGCGGATCGCCAGGTCGAGGCCTTCATGCACCAGGTCCAGCTGGCGGTTGCTCAACTCGATATCCACCCGCAGTTGTGGATAGAGCGCCATGAACCGTGTGACCAGCGGCACGATAAAACGCTCGCCGTACGCCACCGCGCAGGTCATGCGCAACATGCCCTTGGGTTCACTGGTAAGGTCGCCGACTGCGCGCAAGGCTTCTTCGCGGCCGTCCTGCAGGCGTTGGCAATGTTGCAGGAACGTCTGGCCCGCTTCGGTGAGGGTCACCTTGCGCGTACTGCGGTACAGCAGCCGCGTTTGCAGGCGTTCTTCCAGGCGCGCCACTTGACGGCTGATGTGGGACGACGACACGCCCAGGCGTTCCGCCGCCGCGGTGAACTGGCTGCATTCGGCGACCGCGACGAACTCATCGATGCCTTCCCAGCGGTTTTCCAACATCACGATTATCCCTGTACAGCAATAAAGTTTTGCTTTTGTCCGGATTATTCATCAGCCAGCCATGTTTTACACTCTCCGTCTCAGTTTTTAACCGCCTGGAGAAACCCGGATGATCAAGTCCCGCGCTGCCGTAGCCTTCGAAGCCAAGAAGCCCCTTGAGATTGTTGAAGTGGATGTCGCCATGCCCAAGGCTGGCGAAGTGTTGCTGCGCGTAGTCGCTTCGGGCGTGTGCCATACCGACGCCTACACGCTGTCGGGTGCTGATCCGGAAGGCATCTTCCCGTCGATTCTCGGTCACGAGGGCGGTGCGGTGGTCGAAGCGATCGGCGAAGGCGTGACGTCCGTTGCAGTGGGTGATCACGTGATCCCGCTGTACACCCCGGAGTGCGGCAAGTGCAAATTCTGCCTGTCGGGTAAGACCAACCTGTGCCAGGCCATTCGCTCCACCCAGGGCAAAGGCCTGATGCCGGACGGCACCACGCGTTTCTCCTACAAAGGCCAGCCGATTTTCCACTACATGGGCACCTCGACTTTCTCCGAGTACACCGTGCTGCCGGAAATTTCCGTGGCCAAGATTCCTAAAGAAGCCCCGTTGGAAAAAGTCTGCCTGCTGGGCTGTGGCGTCACCACCGGTATCGGTGCAGTGATCAACACGGCCAAGGTCAAAGCGGGCGACACCGTGGCTATCTTCGGTCTTGGCGGTATCGGCCTGTCGGCGGTGATTGGCGCAGTTAAAGCCAAGGCCGGCCGTATCATCGCCATCGATATCAACCCGGCCAAATTCGAAATCGCCAAGCAACTGGGCGCCACCGACTGCATCAACCCGAAAGACTACGATCGCCCGATCCAGGACGTCATCGTCGACCTCACCGACGGCGGCGTGGACTTCTCCTTCGAATGCATCGGCAACGTACAGCTGATGCGCGCCGCGCTTGAGTGCTGCCACAAAGGTTGGGGTGAGTCGGTGATCATCGGCGTCGCCGGTGCCGGCCAGGAAATCGCTACCCGTCCATTCCAACTGGTGACCGGTCGCGTCTGGCGCGGTTCGGCCTTCGGCGGCGTGCGCGGCCGCAGCGAATTGCCAAGCTACGTGGAAATGGCTCAGACCGGCGAGATCCCGCTGGACACCTTCATCACCCACACCATGGGCCTGGAAGACATCAACAAAGCGTTTGACCTGATGCATGAAGGCAAGAGCATTCGTACCGTCATTCACTTCTGAGGTCGGCCATGAGTCTGGAAAATCTGTCGTGCCAGAAAAGCTTCGGCGGCTGGCATAAACGCTACAAGCATCATTCCGATGTGCTCGGTTGCGACATGACCTTCGCCGTCTACCTGCCGCCGCAAGCGGAGGAGGGCGGCAAGTTGCCGGTGCTGTACTGGCTCTCCGGCCTGACCTGCACCGACGAGAACTTCATGCAGAAGGCCGGCGCCCAGCGCGTGGCTGCCGAGCTGGGGTTGATCATCGTTGCGCCGGACACCAGCCCACGTGGGCCGGGTGTTCCGGGCGATCCGGATAACGCCTGGGATTTCGGCCTCGGCGCCGGCTTCTACCTGAATGCCACCCAGGAACCCTGGGCCAAGCACTATCGGATGCATGACTACGTGGTGCAGGAATTGCCGGCCTTGGTTGAAGCGCATTTCCCGGCCTCGGGCAAGCGCGGCATCAGTGGCCACTCCATGGGCGGCCACGGGGCGCTGGTGTGTGCGTTGCGCAACCCTGGGCGTTACCTGTCGGTGTCGGCGTTTTCGCCGATCAACAACCCGATGGATTGCCCGTGGGGCCAGAAAGCCTTCTCGCGTTATTTGGGCGAAGAGCGCTCTAAATGGCGCGAGTGGGACGCCTGCGTGCTGATCAGCGAAGCCTCGGAAAAGCTGCCGCTGCTGGTGGACCAGGGCGATCGCGACGACTTCCTCGCTGTGCAACTCAAGCCTGAAGCCCTGCAGCAAGCGGCCAAGGCGGCCAACCATCCGCTGGAACTGCGCCTGCAACCCGGCTACGACCACAGCTACTTCTTTATCGCCAGCTTCATCGAAGACCATTTGCGACACCATGGCCGTGCTTTGCTCGGTTAATGTGAGGCAAAAGTAGGTAGAATCACGCCCTGAATTAAATCGGGGCGTTTTTTTATGCGTATTGGCCACGGCTACGATGTGCACCGTTTCGCCGAAGGCGATTTCATCACCCTGGGCGGCGTGCGCATTGCACACCACCATGGGTTGCTGGCTCATTCCGACGGCGACGTTGTGTTGCATGCCTTGAGCGATGCCTTGCTCGGCGCGGCGGCGTTGGGCGATATCGGCAAGCACTTTCCGGACACCGACCCGACCTTCAAGGGCGCGGACAGCCGTGTATTGCTGCGCCATGTGGTCGGCCTGATCCATGCCCAGGGCTGGAAGGTCGGCAACGTCGACAACACCATCGTGGCCCAGGCGCCGAAGATGGCTCCCCATATCGAGTCGATGCGCGCGTTGATCGCGGCGGATCTGCAAATTGAACTGGAACAAGTGAACGTGAAAGCCACCACCACCGAAAAGCTCGGGTTCACCGGTCGTGAAGAGGGCATCGCCGTGCACTCCGTTGCCTTGTTGCTGCGCGCATGAATGATCTGCAACTGTTGGGGCCACGGGCCTATGGCGAGGCCCTGGGCAGCGCGGTCCTGAAGGCGACCGCCGAAGACTTCCAGGTTGACGAAGTGCTGGATATCCCGTTGACCGGCGAGGGCGAGCACCTCTGGTTGTGGGTGGAGAAGCGTGGTCTCAACACCGAGGAAGCCGCGCGGCGTATCGCCAAGGCGGCAGGCGTGCCGTTGCGCACCGTCAGCTATGCCGGGCTCAAGGATCGCCAGGCGTTGACCCGCCAATGGTTCAGCGTGCAGCTGCCAGGCAAGGCCGACCCGGACATGAGCGCTGCGCAAAACGACACCCTCAAGATCCTCAAGACCGCTCGCCACAAGCGCAAGCTGCAGCGCGGTGCGCACTCGGCCAATGGTTTCACCTTGCGCCTGACTCAGTTGGCCGGTGATACCGCGGCTATCGACGCGCGGTTGCAACTGATTGCACAACACGGCATTCCCAATTATTTCGGCGCGCAGCGTTTTGGCCACAACGGCGGCAATGTGGTGGATGCCCGTGAGTGGGCCGCGCGCAAGGCCTTGCCGGAACAGCGCAACGTGCGATCGCGGTTGCTGTCCACGGCGCGCAGCTTCTTGTTCAACAAAGTGTTGGCGGCGCGTGTGGCCGATGGTTCGTGGCAGCGCGCCCAGGTCGGCGACTTGCTGGCCTTTACCGACAGCCGCAGTTTTTTTCCGGCGGGGGAGGCTGAATGCAGCGACCCGCGCCTGGCGATCCTGGACCTGCACCCGACCGGCCCACAGTGGGGCGAAGGCGATTCACCTGCCACGGGTGCAACCTTTGAACTGGAGCAGGCAGTCGCCGCCGGTGAACCCGACCTGCGTGATTGGCTGGTGAATGCCGGCATGAGCCAGGAACGTCGCATTCTGCGACTGCCCATTGGCGGTTTGACGTGGCATTATCCCTCGCTGGACATTCTGCAATTGGAATTCGTCCTGCCGGCCGGATGCTTCGCCACTGTCTTGGTGCGCGAGCTTGTTGATCTGGTGCCGGTGGGGCAGACGGACAACCCATGCGTATTCTGATATCAAACGATGACGGTGCCACCGCACCCGGTCTTGCCGCGCTTTATGCTGCGCTGGAAGATTACGCCGAGTGCGTGGTGGTCGCCCCCGACCAGGACAAGAGCGGCGCCAGCAGTTCGCTGACGCTCGACCGTCCGCTGCACCCGCAAGTCCTGGCCAATGGCTTTATCAGCGTGAACGGCACCCCCACCGACTGCGTCCATTTGGCGATCAACAGCCTGCTGGATCAGGAGCCGGACCTGGTGGTATCGGGTATCAACCTCGGTGCCAACCTAGGCGACGACGTGCTGTATTCCGGCACCGTGGCGGCGGCGCTTGAAGGTCGCTTCCTGGGGCGTACGGCGTTTGCCTTTTCGTTTGCTTCGCGCCAACTGGACAACCTGCCGACCGCTGCGTATTTCGCGCGCAAGCTGGTGGAGGCCCATGGCTCCCTGAACCTGCCACCGCGCACGGTGCTCAACGTCAATATCCCCAACTTGCCCCTCGACCATATTCGCGGCATCCAGCTGACGCGCCTGGGCCATCGTGCCCGCGCGGCGGCGCCGTTGAAGGTGGTCGACCCGCGTGGCAAGGAGGGCTATTGGATTGCCGCGGCGGGTGATGCGGAAGATGGCGGTGAGGGCACCGACTTCCATGCCGTGATGCAAGGTTACGTATCGATTACCCCGTTGCAATTCGATCGCACCTTCAGTGATGCCTTCAGTGGTCTCGATGGCTGGCTGGAGGGGCTGCGCTGATGGGCCGTGAACAAGACGACTTGCTGCGCCGGGGCATCGGCATGACGTCCCAGCGCACCCGCGAACGCTTGATCCAGCGCTTGTACGAAGAGGGTTTGTCCAACGCCCAGGTGCTGGAAGTGATCCGGCGTACGCCTCGGCACCTGTTTGTCGATGAAGCCCTGGCCCACCGTGCCTATGAAGACACCGCGCTGCCCATCGGCCACAACCAGACCATCTCCCAGCCTTACATGGTGGCGCGCATGAGCGAGCTGCTGCTGGCGGCGGGGCCTTTGGACAAGGTGTTGGAAATCGGCACCGGCTCCGGCTACCAGACCGCCGTGCTGGCGCAGCTGGTTGAGCGGGTGTTCTCGGTCGAGCGCATCAAGGTGCTGCAAGACCGTGCCAAGGAGCGCCTGGTGGAGTTGAACCTGCGCAACGTGGTGTTTCGCTGGGGCGATGGCTGGGAAGGTTGGCCGGCGCTGGCGCCGTACAACGGCATCATCGTCACCGCCGTGGCCACCGATGTGCCCCAGGCGTTGCTCGATCAACTCGCTCCAGGCGGACGCCTGGTCATCCCGGTAGGCTCCGGCGAAGTGCAACAATTGATGCTCATTATTCGTGAGGAAGAAGGCTTTTCCCGGCATGTACTCGGCGCCGTGCGCTTCGTGCCATTGCTCAATGGCCCGCTGGCCTGATCATTTGTTCGCCGGCAGTGAATTCTGTTGGCGGGGATGTGTCTTACGGCGGGGTCCATCGAGTCAACATGATCGGGCGTCGGGATTAAACACGATGAATTTTTCGTTTCAGTCGTGTGCCGGTAAAAAGCCAATGCCCAGTTATACTTGCGTCATATTTCAAGCCTGATACAGGCAATCATGTTCAGCCACCACAAAGGGAGCGGCGGGTGAGTCTCACAGGTCTTGCGCAGCGTATGAGTAAAACAAGCTTTCATCGACTGGTGCTTGGCCTCGTCTTCAGTTCCGTGTTGGTCGGGTGTTCCAGCTCGCCAAGCAGCGGCGCACGGGTAGTTGACCGTAATAATGCGGCCCCGCAAAAACCGACGGTGACCACCGGGCAGTACGTAGTACGCAAAGGCGATACGATGTTCTCGATCGCCTTCCGTTATGGTTGGGATTACAAGGCACTCGCAGCTCGTAACAATATTCCTGTGCCCTACACGATACATCCGGGTCAGACGATTCGCTTCGATGGACGCACCGGTTCAACGCCTACGGCAGTTGTGACAAACACTGGATCTTCGCCATCGTCTTCAAGCAAAACCACCATCATCACCCGGCCTGCAGGCACCGCCACGCCGACCCCTGCGACCAAGCCGGCACCCGCGCCGTTGCCACCTGCCGGGCCTGCGCCGACCGGTTGGGGATGGCCCTCAAACGGAGTGCTGATTGGAAAATTCTCTTCAAACGGTAGTTTGAATAAAGGCATTGATATCGCCGGGGATTTGGGACAGCCTGTTTTAGCTGCGTCTGATGGGACGGTGGTGTACGCCGGGAGTGGTTTACGGGGCTACGGCGAGCTTGTCATCATCAAACACAGCGATACCTACGTCAGTGCTTACGGCCACAACCGTAGGCTGTTGGTTCGGGAGGGGCAGCAGGTCAAGGTCGGACAGACAATTGCCGAAATGGGGTCAACTGGTACAGACCGGGTGAAACTGCACTTTGAGATTCGCCGCCAAGGGAAGCCTGTAGACCCACTGCAATTCCTACCCCGTCGTTGATGTGTTGCACAGCCTGTTCCCTCACGTAGAAGGAACAGGCTCCAGCGTTGCCAAGGATAAAGGCGCCGCTTGAGCTTGAGGTCGAACTCACCAAAGGACTATAACAATGGCTCTCAGTAAAGAAGCGCCGGAGTTTGACATCGACGATGAGGTTCTCCTTATGGAGACCGGTATCGATACGGAATCGATGTCGAATGAGGGACCTGCTGTACCTTCAGTTCGCACCAAGTCCAAGAACTCCACCGCGTTAAAGCAACACAAGTACATTGACTACACGCGGGCGCTCGATGCGACCCAGCTGTACCTCAATGAAATCGGCTTTTCCCCTCTGCTGACCCCCGAAGAAGAAGTCCATTTTGCGCGCTTGTCGCAAAAGGGCGATCCGGCTGGGCGCAAGCGCATGATTGAAAGCAACCTGCGCCTGGTGGTGAAAATCGCCCGACGCTACGTCAATCGTGGGCTGTCCCTGTTGGACCTGATCGAGGAAGGCAACCTGGGCTTGATCCGGGCTGTGGAGAAGTTCGATCCTGAGCGGGGCTTCCGCTTTTCGACCTATGCCACCTGGTGGATTCGCCAGACCATCGAACGGGCGATCATGAATCAGACCCGCACGATCCGGTTGCCGATCCATGTGGTCAAGGAGCTCAACGTCTACCTGCGGGCAGCGCGTGAGCTTACCCAAAAACTCGATCATGAACCTTCGCCCGAAGAAATCGCCAACCTGCTGGAAAAACCGGTAGGAGAGGTCAAGCGCATGCTGGGTCTCAATGAGCGCGTGTCTTCGGTCGATGTCTCGCTGGGTCCGGATTCGGATAAAACCCTGCTGGACACCCTGACGGATGATCGTCCTACCGATCCTTGCGAGCTGTTGCAGGACGATGATCTTTCCCAAAGCATTGACCAGTGGCTGTCAGAGCTCACGGACAAGCAGCGTGAGGTGGTGATTCGCCGCTTCGGCCTGCGTGGCCATGAGAGCAGCACCCTGGAGGACGTAGGCCTGGAGATCGGTCTGACCCGTGAGCGGGTGCGGCAGATCCAGGTGGAAGGGCTCAAGCGCTTGCGTGAGATCCTGGAGAAGAATGGCTTGTCGAGTGAGTCGTTGTTCCAGTAATACGCAGGACGAAATGTGGGAGCGGGCTTGCTCGCGAAAGGGGAGTGTCAGTCAACGAATGTACCGACTGATTCACCGCTTTCGCGAGCAAGCCCGCTCCCACATTTTTTTTGCCCGGCATTACATGGGTGTTAGAGCCAAATCCCGGGCATAAAAAAACCCCGCTTTTAAGGGCGGGGTCTTTTCGACTAAGTCAGTACAAGTTAGATAACTTGAACTTCTTCAGCTTGCATGCCTTTCTGACCGCGGGTAGCGATGAAAGAAACCTGTTGGCCTTCTTTCAGGCTTTTGAAGCCGTCGGATTGGATAGCTTTGAAGTGAACGAACAGGTCGTCACCGGATTGTGGAGTGATGAAGCCGAAGCCTTTTTCATCGTTGAACCACTTAACGGTACCAGTTTGGCGATTAGACATGGTGTATCTCCTTGGACAAAGTTAACTGCGACTCAGGAAAAGCCCTGGCCGAGACTGAGTGCAAAGAGCAGGAAAAATTCTTGGAGATGGTTGGATCGAAATTCAACATATCGTGTAGAGATTCTCAGTGACACAAGCAGCACAGTGGCGCCACCTTAACCCTTTTTCCGGGACGTGCCAATGATATTTCCGAAGGTTTCTCCAAATTCGTGACTGGCGGTGGTATTTCCGCTCACCGGGCACGCCAATACAGGTCCCGGCCCCGCTGGCTGCGGCTTATAGGAGCAGGCACATTCGTCAAGAAAAGCCTTGTGGCCTTTGAACCCCAACGCCAGCCCCGGTAAGATGCCCCACAGAATTTTTCCACCTCGCTATTCAGGACACCCGCCATGAGCATCAAATCGGACAAGTGGATTCGCCGCATGGCGCAGGAACACGGCATGATCGAACCGTTCGTCGAGCGCCAGATCCGCGGCCAAGGCGATGCCCCGGTGATTTCCTATGGTGTCTCCAGCTACGGCTACGATGTGCGCTGCGCCGATGAGTTCAAGGTGTTCACCAACATCAATTCGGCGATCGTCGATCCTAAGAACTTCGACGAAAAAAGCTTCGTCGACGTCAAGAGCGACGTGTGCATCATTCCGCCGAACTCCTTCGCCCTGGCGCGCACCGTGGAATTCTTCCGCATTCCCCGTGACGTGCTGACCATCTGCCTGGGTAAAAGCACTTACGCGCGTTGCGGCATTATCGTCAACGTGACGCCGCTCGAGCCCGAGTGGGAAGGCCATGTGACGCTGGAGTTCTCCAACACCACCACGCTGCCGGCGAAAATCTACGCCAACGAAGGCGTGGCACAGATGCTGTTCCTGCAGTCCGACGAGGCCTGTGAAGTGTCCTACAAAGACCGCGCAGGCAAGTATCAGGGCCAGCGTGGTGTCACCCTCCCACGCGCTTGATCGAAAGCTCCTACGCGTAAAGGGAATTAGTCAGCAGAAAGTGACTCTATCTAGGTGTACTGCCCCGGCGCGTGTAAAACGCGCCGGGCCACGCTTGAGGAGTACTTTATGAAGCTCGACCCGCGAATAAGCGCAGAACTTGCCCGGCTTGAACCCAACCAGATTGGCGTTCTGGCCTGGTCCCTGATGGCCGATCCTGCTTATGCGGGCGGCATCCCCGGCCAGCCTGAGCCGGACTATCCACAGCCCACCGAGCCTGGCGAGCCGACCTTACCGGACGAGCCACCACCCGCGCCGGTTGCCTGATTTTTAGCTTACTGGCCAGACTTCATGATCGCCAATCACATAGATTCGGCGGTCATTGTCCTGCTGCATCGCATGCCCCCCGGTAAATGCACCGAACGCCGGTAGCAGGCTGACTCGGGCCCCGATCATAAAGCACGGCAGCCGCAGGCTCTGCCGACCCTTGCCGCGCAACCGATACACCGGATGTACATGCCCCGCCAGCACGTGGTGGCTGGGATGGGCATCAGGTTCATGCTGCAAGGCAAAAGGGCCCATCAGCAGGGGCTCCGCAACCACGTCTATCCTCAAATCCTCGGGTGGGTCGCCTGCGCGTTTATCGTGATTGCCGCGAATCAAGGTCATGGGCAGGTCAGGATTAAGGGCCCGCCAGCTTCTCAATGCGCCCAGTGTGCCACTGGCGTGCGATCCCGGACCGTGCAGGAAGTCGCCGAGAAAGATCACCTGGGTGCAGGCTAGCGCTGAGAGCAACCGGTCCAGGCGCTGCAGGTTCTCGGTGGTGGTGCCCTGTGGCACCGGCTGCCCGAGGCTGCGATACGCCGAGGCCTTGCCGAAATGCGCATCGGCGATCATCAGGCACTGGCGCGCAGGCCAGTAGACGGCCTTGTCAGCCAGCAACCACAATTCCTCACCCTCAAGCATCACCTTGCACACCATCAGTGCTTCCCTTTATCCGCGACTTTTTCAAGGTCCTTGACCATTCGTGCAATGCGCTCCGAAAGTTTTTCCGAACTCATGCTTTCGCGCATCCGTTCAACCAGTAGCGGGAATGCCAGGGGCGTAGGGCGTTCGATCCGTTGCAAGTCCAGTTTCAGCGCGCAAAGGTGACGCAATGTCTCTTCCAAGCGACGAATATCCAGCTCATCGCGTAGGACTTCCTCGCCTGCCTGGGTCAGTAACAGGTTCTGTGGGTCGTACTGCTTGAACACCTCAAAGAACAACCCGCTGGAAGCCTGCACCTGCCGGGTACTTTTCGGCGCGCCGGGGTAGCCGGCAAATACCAGCCCGGCAATGCGCGCGATTTCACGGAAACGGCGCAGGGCCAGTTCCCCCGCATTCAGGCTGGCCGCCACGTCTTCCAGTAAATGTTCAGGGCTCAGTAGTGCATTATTGAGCACTGCCGGCCAATCCACTGCGGTGGCACTCAATAACTCCAGCCCGTAATCATTGACTGCAATCGAAAACGTCACTGCCTGCTGATGGCTCACCCGCCATGCCAGCAGACTCGCCAGTCCTAAATGAACCTGGCGCCCGGCGAAGGGATAGAGAAACAGGTGCCAGCCTTCCCGTGACTTAAGCGTCTCGGCCAACAAATGCTCGCGCGTCGGCAAGCCGGACCAGCGCAATTGTGTCTGCAACAAGGGTTGCACCGCCTGCATCTCCGGCCCGTCAAAATGCCCATGGGCCGCAGCATCAAAGCGCTTCACCACCGCTTGCGCCAGCTCATTGGAAAGCGGCATGCGCCCGCCATTCCAGCGCGGTACGGCGGCCTTCTTTGCGGTGCTGCGACGCACGTACGCGGTCATGTTTTCCACGCGGACCAATTCCAGCAAGCGACCGGCAAACAGAAACCCATCTCCCGGCTTGAGCCGTGCGATAAACCCTTCCTCGACACTCCCCAGGTTCTTGCCGCCACCGCCCTTGCTCCAGAATTTCAGGTTGATGCTTGCATCACTGACAATAGTGCCCACGCTCATCCGATGGCGCCGCGCCAGTCGTGCATCCGGGACGCGCCAGATGCCGTGCTCGTCCGGCTCCACGCGGCGGTAATCCGGGTAGGCCGTCAGCGACAGCCCACCGTGTCGCACAAAACCCAGGGCCCATGCCCAGTCTTCAGCCGTCAGGTCATGGTAGGCCCAGGCACTGCGCACTTCCGCCAGCAACGCATCCGGCGTAAAGCCGCCGCCCAGCGCCATGCTCACCAAATGTTGTACGAGCACATCCAAAGGCTTGTAAGGCGATTCCCGTGCCTCGATACGCCGTTGCGCAATCGCATCTTGGGCCGCGGCGGCTTCCACCAACTCCAGGCTGTGGGTCGGCACCAACGTCACTCGCGAGGGCCGCCCCGGCGCATGCCCCGAGCGCCCGGCGCGCTGCATCAAGCGCGCCACACCTTTGGCAGAACCGATCTGCAATACGCGCTCCACTGGCAGGAAATCCACTCCCAGGTCCAGGCTTGAGGTGCACACCACCGCCTTGAGCTGGCCGTCTTTCAAGGCCCGTTCCACCCAGTCGCGGGTCTCTCGTGACAGGGAACCATGGTGCAGCGCAATCACCCCGGCCCAATCGGGGCGGGCGTCCAGCAATGCCTGGAACCAAATCTCCGATTGCGCCCGCGTATTGGTAAACACCAGGCAACTATTACTGGCGTCTACCTCGGCCACCACCTGGGGCAACATTTTCAAACCGATATGACCGGCCCACGGAAAGCGCTCGGTCACGGGCGGCAATAAGGTGTCGATGACCAACTGTTTAGCCGTTTGCCCCTGCACATTGATCCCGTCGCCCTGTGGGACCAAGACTTCCAGCGCGTGAGCCTGATTACCCAAGGTCGCCGAAATGCCCCACACCATTAAATCAGGGTGCCAGCGTCGCAACCGTGCCAGCGCCAATTGCAGTTGCACGCCGCGTTTATTGCCGATCAGTTCGTGCCACTCATCCACGATCACCATGCGCAGGTGCCCCAGGCTGGCCTCGCTGTCGGCGCGGGCGAGCATCAGCGTCAGGCTTTCCGGGGTGGTGACCAGCGCGGTGGGTTGGCGACGGGTCTGCCGCGCGCGTTCGCTGTTGCTGGTGTCGCCGGTACGCAGGCCGACGCTCCACGGAATCTGTAGCGCTTCAAGTGGCGCTTCGAGGGCGCGCGCGGTGTCGGCGGCGAGGGCGCGCATGGGGGTGATCCACAGTACCGTCAGTGGTTCGGCGGGCGGTTTGCGTTTGCTGGTAGTGGGAGCACGGGTAATGGCGAAACGATTGAGAGCAGCAAACCACAGTGCGTAGGTCTTCCCTGCACCGGTGCTGGCATGCAGCAATCCCGAGTGGCCTGCTTTAACCGCCGCCCATACGTCTTTTTGAAAGGTGAACGGCTTCCAGCCCTTGGCGGCAAACCATGTCTTGGCGAAGTTGCGGGAAGTTGCCATACAACGGCTGATACTCTGGAGGGCCTATTTCAGAGACCCTCCCGGCATGGCAAAGGTTTAACCGGTTATTGCGACTTGACGCCGCAATAATACAACCCCGAAGCGTTGGCCTGGCCCACCCTTGCGCAAGTGACGGACGCCGGTATGTCCAGCGGCATGCTGGCCTGGCGTCGAACCAGATAAAAGTCCTGGGACAGTGGCGGCTGTTGCAGTTGTTTGGTGTGGCGGGCCCAGCCAGCACTGTAGAACTCCGCCGAATAGGAGCGCGTCCCCAGATAGATCAGGTCGCCGGGGGCGGCGGGTTGTTGCGCCTTCCACAAGGCAACCATGTCTTTCTGGTTTTGTGGGCGATCGGACAGCTGGCCGCTGATGATGATCAGGCAGCCGGTGATCGGCAGTGCCAGTGCCACGGCGGCGATGACGATTGCGCGTATTTTCTGGCAGATGACATCGGCCAGCAGTAGCGCCCAGGCCGGCAGCGCAGGCAGTACGTAGGTCCAGAGAATGTTGGTGGACAGGGTGAAGAACAGCGGTGTTGAAAGCGCCCACGCCAGTATGAAGATGAAGTATTCGCGCTGGCCTTGCAGGGTGGAACGCTCCTTCACCAGCAACGGCAGGAACAATGCCCAAGGTAAAAGCCCGCCCAGCAGATGCAGCCATATCATCGCCAAGGGCTGGGCATGAGCGCTGCCGTAGAGGTCGCCCTGCCAGTTGCTGATGACGTAGCGGCTGAAGTGTTCGCCGACGATGAAGTATTTCAGGAACCCCGGTGTCTTTTGTTCCGCCAGCCAATACCAAGGCAGCGCCACGGCAAGCATCAACGCGATGCCTGGTAACCATGGCAGGCTGAGCAGCCGGCGCCAGTGGCCAGTGAGGGCCAGCCACAGGGCTGCTGGCAGCGTAATCAGGACCAGCGCCAATGGGCCCTTCGCGAGCAGGCCGAGGCCCAGCCCAAAAAAACCGACCAGCGCCCAGCCCCGGTCCGCGTGTACCAGCCCGCGCCACAACCCCACGTGGGCGAGCAAAAGGGCGAAGGCCAGTGCGCTGTCAGTCAAGACCGCGCCGCTGGCAAGGAACCCTAGGGAGCATGTCGAATAGATAATCGCCGCTGTCAGCCCGACCTGAAGGCTGCGTTCCCGGCTGGCGAAATGCACGATGAGCAGGCAGCTGGCGACATGCATCAACCAGCTGGAGAAACGGCTGGCGAACTCGTTGATGCCGAACACCTGCATGCTCAACGCCTGTAGCCAGAATGACAGCGGCGGTTTGCCCCAGAATGGCACGCCATGATCGAACATCGGTGTGATCCAGTCATTGGAGGCCAGCATCTTGCGGGCAATTTCCGCATAGCGGGCTTCCGACGTGTCCATGAGCGGATACAGTCCCAATGTACCCAGGCGCACCAGCAGGACGGTCAACAAAATGCCCCAGAGCAAACGGATGGATGCGGAACGGTTCATGCCGATAGCCTTTATAAAGGGGTTCCAGGGTGATTGCGTTTATGCAGCGCGTTGGGCCTGGGGCTCACCACCTTCAGTACCCGGCCGACGTACTCGCCGATCACGGCAGTGCCCAGGCATAGCAGCAGGATCGATTGCACCAGCAAATGCTCATGAGTCAGTTCGCCGAAGCTCGCCGCTGCGGCGACCCACAGCGAGCCGAACACAAAGCTTGTGGCACTCAGGTAGCTGTACATCCGCAATGGGCGCGTAGAGAAGGCCAGAATCGAATCTGCGCACAGGTCCAGCAATGACAACGTGGTCCATTTGGTCCTGCCGGCCTGGCGCGCTGTGCGGTCGTAGTTCACTTCGGTACTCGGGTAGCCGAGCCAGCTGACCAGCAATTTCAACACGCCGGCGTTGTCGTCCATGGCGCGGATCGCTGCCCGCGCGTTGGGCCCGATCAGCCTGAAATCGCTAACTTGCTGTGGCACCTCGAAGTCGTCGATCAGTTGATCCATGGTCGCGTAGTAAAGCCGCGCAGCCATACGTTTTGCCCAGGAATCACAGCGCCGTGAGCGGCGTTGCATGTTTACGATCTCGTAGCCTTTGAGCCATTCCTGCACCATCAGTGGGATCAGTTCGGGCGGGTCCTGCAAGTCACCGTCCATGATGATCACGGCGCCACCTTCCACGGCATTGATGCCCGCGCGCATGGCGGCTTCCTTGCCGAAGTTACGGCTCAAGTGCAGGCTCTTGACCCGTGGGTCCTGGGAAAATTGATCGATCATCGCGGCAGTCCGGTCTTGGCTGCCGTCATTGATATAAAGCACTTCAGTGGGGACTTTCAGTCGGTCGACGATTGCCATCAGTCGTGAGTGAAGTTCGGCTATTACGCATTGTTCGTTAAAGCAAGGGACCAGTATTGTAAGTTGTGTATCCGGTATGGGATCACTGGAAAGGCTTGCGATGGAGGTCATGTTTGAATACCCAGAAGTGGTTGATCGTAAAGCCCTGAAGGGTAACGGCGGCGGTTGCCAGCACTTGTGCAAGCAGGGGGGGAATACCCCAGAAGACCAGTAAGTTGACCATTAAGGTGTTGGTTAAAACCTGGCCGGTGGCCGTCATAAAAAAACGCAATTTGTTACAGGAACGTTGTGCAAATACCCAAAGCCTGGACAGGCAAAAGGCGACCAAAGCCCCCGTAGACGCAGCAACAAACGTCGATGGCGTCGGCGCAAGCCACGTTAATAAACAGACAAACACCGCGTAATGAACCAACGTCGCGATGGCGCCTGCGCTCAAGTAACGGATGAACAAACTCAGTATTCTTTGCATTGCCAGACTGTATAAGATGAAGCGTGAATCAAATGTCACGTTGTGAAATGGTATTTGTTGTGGGTTTTTAATTGTTTGCTGAAGGAAATGTCTTAAATGTTTGTGCGAATTGGGAGTTTGTCTTTATGGAAATATTACTGGTGGAAGATGATCACGCATTGGCAGGTTCGTTGGGGGATTATCTCGGCGAGTTTGGTTACGAAGTGGACTTCGCGCGTGATGGGCGAAGTTGCCTGGAGCGTGTCCGCCAGCATGAATACGACCTGATTGTGATGGACGTCGCCATGCCCCGTATGAGCGGTTTTGACACTTGCCGCCAATTGCGCCGGGAGCAGAATGAAACGCCTGTCCTGTTCCTGACCGCCCGCGATGCGCTCCCTGATAAGGAGGAGGGTTATGAAGCCGGCGGTGACGATTACTTGATCAAGCCGTTCGAGCCTCAAGAGTTGATCTGGCGCATCCGTGCGCTGATGCGCCGTGTGGCGCCGCGCAAACCGCGAAGCCCCCGGCAATTGGGCGACCTGGTCATCGACCCGGCCTCTCAATCGCTGCGCCACAACGGTACCGTCAAGGTGTTGCCCGCCCTTCAGTTCAGCCTGTTGAACCTATTGGCCGATGTGGCGCCGGAGCCGGTCAGCCGAGGCAAGCTTGAAGCCGCACTGTGGCCCGCCGGCGATCCGCCGGACAGTGATGCGCTACGCACCTACATTTACCGGCTGAGGCAAACCCTGGGCAAACCTTACGGCAATGATCTGATCCGGACCGTCCACGGGAAAGGGTACCGCCTTGCTATTCCCCACTGACTCATTCTTCACGCGAATCCTCTACACCCTGCTGCCGTTCATGGCATTGATCACCGGGTTCTATAGCCTGCTGATCTGGCTCGCAGTCGCCGTCACCGAGGATTACATCGTCGAGAGCTACCTGAACCTGGAGGCCGAGGCGTTTCAGGGCAAACACGCCCAGTTGGGACGTGCCGCGCCAATGCCCAATGCGATCTACCTGAAAGGCTATTGGTCGACGGACCCTACATTGCCTTTGGTTGCCCTGAACCTGCCACCGGGGCACCACGAACTTGCGAAAGGGGATGTGCACGTATTGGTGAGTGCCGTTAGCGGCGAGTCCACCTTGCTGGTCTTGTTACTGGATGAATCCAAGCTCAGCCAGACTGAAGGCTACCGCACGCAGATTTTCGGACTGTTGTGTGCGGTCGCGGGCTTGATCCTGATCCTTGGCGCAATCCTGGCCATCGCCATTGCCCGGGCCATCGCCCAGCCAGTGAGCCTGTTGGCGGGGGAAGTCGCGGATGCAGGGCCTGGGCCCTCCCGGTTCAGCGGTTTTGATCGACCGGATGAGATCGGCACCTTGAGCCGCACGCTGTCCTCACTGGTGGCTCAGCAACATCGCACGTTGCTGCGCGAGAAGGCGTTTACCCGGCACGTCAGCCATGAGTTGCGCACGCCTTTGAGTATCTTGAACAACTGCCTGGCGATCCTACGCCTGCCAGGCTGCAACGCGGAAAAATCTGCGCGTAGCCTGTTGCGCATGGAAGGTGCCCTGGCCGGGATGAAAATGACGATCGAGCTGTTTTTGTCCCTGGCCCGTGAACCGCGCCAATTGCCCCATGAGCCGATTGACCTGGCCGTGGTCGTCGCCGAACAGATCGAGAAATTCCAGCAGCTTTACCCCCATGCCGCGAGTGCGCGGGTGTTTGCCGGTGCGCCGACGATCATCCAGGCCAACGAGGCGATCGCCCGCAGCATGGTGCAGAACCTGCTGGGTAACGCTGTTCAGCACGGCGCCGGGAAAATCCGCGTGGTCCTCACGGAGCAGCATCTGGTCATCCTGAATAACCGTGTGGAGCAGCTAGCGTCGCCGGGCTTCGGCTTTGGCCTGGAAATCGTCTCGCGCGCCTGCATCCATGCCGGCTGGCAGCTGGAAACCCGGCGCACGCTGCATACCTTCCGGGCTCACGTCAGGTTTACTTGAGATTGCCGCTGAGGAACTGCTGCAACCGTTCGCTCTTCGGATTGCCCAGCACATCGTCCGGCGAGCCTTGTTCCTCCACCAGGCCTTGGTGCAGGAACAACACCTGGCTCGACACCTTGCGCGCAAAGCTCATTTCGTGGGTCACCATGATCATGGTGCGGCCTTCCTCGGCCAACCCCTGGATCACCTTCAACACTTCGCCCACCAGTTCCGGGTCGAGGGCCGAGGTGGGTTCGTCGAACAGCATCACCTCTGGCTCCATGGCCAAGGCGCGCGCGATGGCGACGCGTTGCTGCTGGCCGCCGGAAAGGAACGCCGGGTACTGATCCGCCACGCGTGCCGGTAAGCCCACCTTGTCCAAGTAACGACGGGCACGGTCCTCGGCCTCCTGCTTGCTGCAACCCAGCACCCGGCGCGGGGCCATGGTGATGTTCTCCAGCACGCTCATGTGGCTCCACAGGTTGAAGTGCTGGAACACCATCGCCAGGCGCGTACGCAGGCGCTGCAATTCGGCGTCGTCGGCCACGCGCATGCCATGGCGGTCGCTGACCATGCGGATCGGCTGGCCGTCGAGGGTCATGGCGCCGTCGTTGGGGGTTTCCAGGAAGTTGATGCAGCGCAAAAAGGTGCTCTTGCCCGAGCCGCTGGCGCCGATCAGGCTGATCACGTCACCGGTCTTGGCCTTGAGCGAAACACCTTTGAGCACCTCATTGTCGCCATAGCTTTTATGCAGGCCTTCAACGGTCAATTTGTACATGGGGCGTGCATCCTCAAGGCGAAAGTAGATAGCCGCTGCGGTAGGCATCAAGGCCTGCGACATGGGCGATGACCATCCCGGCAGTGGCCATGCGGCGCAGCGAACGGGCGTAAAGCAGGCCGGCATTGCGACAATGCACGGGCGTCACGCGGTCGGAAATGGGGTCGATGATTTCAGCGATCAGTTGTCCCGCGTCCAGGTATTCACCGGGCAAGGCGCGGAATACCAGCAGGCCGCCCATGGGCGTCGCCACCGGCTCAACGCCTGCCAGCGGTGTGGCCGGGTAGGGCAGGTCAGGCAGTGGTGCGGCTTCCCCGGCAATGGCGCCGAAGTGAATCAGGTAATCAATGATCGCCTGGCAGTCGAGGGCGGCCAGGCCGTGGTTGACGTCGCCCTGGCCGCGCAGTTCGACGGTCACCGAAAAGCTGCCCATGGGGATCGGGAAGCGCTCGCCGAAGCGTTGCTGCAACTGCCACCACACCAGGGTGAAACACTCGTCGAAGGATTGCCCGCCGGAGTCGGTCGCCAGCAGGTTGGCCTCCGAGCCGATATAACGCGCCAACGGCTCAACCTGCGGCCAGGCCTCGGGCGTGGTGTACAGGTGCGCCACGGCTTCGAAGTCGCAATGCAGGTCCAGCACCATGTCGGCGTCACACGCCAGGCGTTGCAGCACCAAGCGCTGGGATTGCAGTTGGGTCTCAGCGCTTTGCGCAGCGAGGGCGGTCGACAGCGCGGCGCGGATCAATTCGACGTTGTGCTGGGGATCGTCCCCAAGCAGGTCCTCCACTTGATTACCCACGGTTTCACTGAGGTCGACAAACAGGCGATTGAAGTTCTGCCCGCTTTCCAGTTCGTATCGGCCCAGGGGGATATCCATCAGCACCTGTTCCAGGCCCACCGGGTTGGCGATGGGCACCAGCACAATCTCACTGCGCAGGCGACCGGCCGCCGCCAGTTCAGCCAGCCGCACCTTCAGGTGCCAAGCCACCAGCATGCCCGGCAGCTCATCGGCATGCAGCGACGACTGGATGTAGATCTTGCCTTCGGCCTGCTCCGGGCCGAAGTGAAAACTGTGAATCTGCCGTGCCGTGCCTGGCACAGGCGCGATCAGCTCATGGACCTGATGACGCATGAAAACTCCTTAATGGCTCGGCCCGAGGAAGGCCAGCCAACGACGCTCCGCCAACCGGAACAGACCCACCAGGGCAAAGGTCACGGTCAGGTAGATCAGCGCAGCGATTCCGAATGATTGAAAGGTCATGAAGGTGGCCGAGTTGGCATCCCGCGCCACTTTGAGGATGTCGGGGATCGTCGCGGTAAAGGCCACCGTGGTCGAATGCAACATCAGGATCACTTCATTGCTGTAGTACGGCAACGAACGACGCAACGCCGACGGCATGATCACGTAGGCGTATAACTTCCAGCCACTCAAGCCGTAGGCCTTGGCCGCTTCGACTTCGCCATGGGCCATGCTGCGGATCGCCCCGGCGAAAATCTCCGTGGTGTAGGCGCAGGTGTTGAGGGCAAAGGCCAGGATGGTGCAGTTCATCGCATCGCGAAAGAACGCATCCAGCAACGGTTGTTCGCGCACGGCGGCGAGGCTGTAGATGCCGGTGTAGCAGATCAACAGTTGGATATAGAGCGGCGTGCCCCGGAACAGGTAGGTGTAGAACTGCACCGGCCAACGCACCAGGCGCTTGCGTGACACGCGGGCGATGGACAACGGGATCGACACCAGAAAGCCAATGATCAACGCGGCCGTGAGCAACCACATCGTCATGGCCAGGCCGGTGATGTGCTGGCCGTCGCTATAAAGGAAGGGGCGCCAGTATTCCTGCAAGAGTTCGATCATCGCACGGCCTCCCGGGCACCAGCGGAGTAGCGACGTTCAAGGCGGCGCAGGAAGAAGTTGGACGCGCTGGTGATCAACAGGTAAATCAACGCGGCGAGTACCAAAAAGTAAAACAGCTGGTAGGTGCTCTTGCCAGCATCCTGGGCGGCTTTGACCAGGTCGGCCAGGCCGATGATCGACACCAGGGCCGTGGCCTTGAGCATCACCATCCAGTTATTGCCGATCCCAGGCAGGGCAAAGCGCATCATCTGCGGGAAGGTCACGTAGCGAAACCGCTGGCCACGCTTGAGGCCGTAGGCCGTGGCGGCTTCCAGTTGACCACGGGGCACCGCGAGGATCGCGCCGCGAAACGTCTCGGTGAAGTACGCACCGTAGATAAAACCGAGGGTGATCACTCCGGCGCTGAAGGGGTCGATCTCGATGTATTCCCACTCCATGAAATCGGTCAAACCGGTCAGCCAGGTTTGCAGGCTGTAGAAAATCAGCAGCATCAGCACCAGGTCGGGCACGCCGCGAATCAACGTGGTGTAGAGCTGGGCGGGAATGCGCAGGAAGGGCAGGCTGGAGAGTTTGGCGCTGGCGCCGAGCAGGCCCAGCAACACGCTGACGGCCAGGGACAGCACCGACAACTTGATGGTCATCCAGGTGCCTTGCAGCAACAGCGGGCCGAAACCCTTCAAGCTGAGCGCGCTCAACCCGAGGGTTTGCAATAATTCTTCGAACATAAATCAGGACCTATGGCGATAAAAAAGCGCCCCTCCAGGGAAGGGCGCTCCAGGCATTATTTGCCGCTGTACAGGTTCAGATCGCCAAAGTGCTTCTTCTGGATGGTGGCGTAGGTGCCATCATCGTGTAACGCTTTGATACCTTTATCCAAAAGCGCCTTCAGTTCAGTGTTACCTTTTTTGATACCGACGGCGGTTTTCGACGGCAGCAACGGGTCGTCGATGGCCGCGCTGACTTCATAACCGGCACCGGCCGGCGACTTCAGGAAGCCCAGTTCGGCTTGCAGCATGTCCTGCACGGACGCGTCGAGACGGCCGGAGGTCAGGTCGGCGTACACCTGGTCCTGGTTGGCGTAGGCCTTGGTGGTCACACCGGCTTTATCCAATACAGCCTTGGCGTAGGCTTCCTGGATGGTGCCTTGCTCGTAGCCCACGGACTTGCCCTTGAGGGATTCTGGCGTCGAGTAGCCCGCGCCTTTCTTGAACACCAGCGAAGTCGGGCCGGAGAACAGTTCGCTGGAGAAGTCGATGGCCTTTTCACGCACCGGAGTCACGGTCATGGATGAAATCACGCCGTCGAACTTGTTGGCCTTGAGGCCTGGAATCATGCCGTCGAAGTCACTTTCAACCCACTTGCACTTCACTTTCAGCTCGGCGCAGATCGCATTGCCCAGGTCGATATCGAAGCCGACCAGGCTGCCGTCGGCGGCCTTGGATTCGAACGGCGCGTAGGACGGATCGACACCAAAACGCAATTCCTTGTATTCCTTGGCCGTGGCTACACCTGCGGCCATGCACAGGGCCAGTGCAGAAAGGGTCAGCAATGCTTTTTTCATTATGTAATCCCTGGAAACCAAGATAAGCGCTTGTGGCGCGTTTAGGACTGTTACTGAACGGTGTCAGACGGATCACAAGTAGCAATTTCTGCACCATAGTTCCGAATGTAGTTCCGAATGGTCGTTTTAAAAGGTGGGACAAGGGAGAGCTGAGTGTAGGAGATGCCCGAAAATGGGCATCGAAAAATGAGCGCACTGTTTCAGGTCAGAAGGTCTTGCAGGGTGGCGACGTTGTCGGCCTCCTCGACTTTTTTGTCCTGCCGCCAGCGCAACATCCGTGGAAACCGCACCGCAATCCCACTCTTGTGCCGCTTGGACAAGGCAATGCCCTCGAACCCCAGTTCAAACACCATACTTGGCGTCACACTGCTGACCGGGCCGAATTTTTCCACGGTGGTCTTGCGCACAATCGCGTCGACCTTGCGCATTTCTTCGTCGGTCAGGCCGGAGTAGGCCTTGGCAAACGGCACAAGCGTGCGTTCGCTGCCGGCCGGGCCGTCCCACACGGCGAAGGTGTAGTCGCTATACAGGCTGGCGCGTCGGCCATGGCCACGCTGGGCGTAGATCAACACCGCGTCGACGCTGAACGGGTCGACCTTCCACTTCCACCACACGCCCATGTCCTTGGTGCGGCCGACGCCGTACAGGCCATCGCGTGCTTTAAGCATCATGCCTTCCACGCCGAGGCTGCGCGAGGCTTCGCGTTGTTCGGCCAGTTCTTCCCAGGTCGCGCCGGTCAACAGCGGCGACGCCCGTAATACCGGCTGGTTGCACTGGGCGATCACCTGTTCAAGCTGCGCGCGACGCTCCGCCTGGGTGTGGTTACGCCAATCGTCGCCCTGATGTTCCAGCAGGTCGTAGGCCAGCACCGCAACCGGGGCGTCCTCCAGCACTTTTTTGCTCAGGGTCTTGCGCCCAATCCGCTGTTGCAGCAGCGCGAAGGGTTGCACCGCGTCTTTCCACACCACGATTTCGCCGTCGATCACCGTGCCATCGGGTAACCCGCTTACCAGACTGTGCAGTTCGGGGAAACGCTCGGTCACCAATTCTTCCCCACGGGACCAGATCCACAGGCGGCCGTCGCGTTTCACCAGCTGCGCGCGGATGCCATCCCACTTCCATTCCACTTGCCAGTCGGCGGGGGATCCCAGCAAATCGTTGAATTGTTCCACCGGTTGCGCCAAGCCATGGGCCAGGAAAAACGGATACGGTTGCCCGCCACGTTGTGCATGTTCGTCGGGGGATTCGGCGGCGATCAGCTTTAAATAGCCTTGGGCCGTAGGACGGTTGGACAGATCGGTGTAGCCCACCAAACGCTGCGCCACGCGCTTGCTGTCCAGGTCGGCCATCGCGGCGAGGGCGCGGGTGACCAGCAGCTTGGACACGCCCACGCGAAAGCTGCCGGTGATCAATTTGATGCAGACCATCAGGCTGGGCTGATCCAGTTGCGCCCATAACGCCGGTAGGCGCTCGGCCAATTCCAACGGCGGCAGGCCACGCAACGGCAGGAGTTTTTCCTCCAGCCACACCGCCAGGCCGTCCTGCGAGGTGTAGGTGGATTCCGGCAGCAGCAGGGAAATGGTTTCCGCCAGGTCGCCCACCGATTGGTAGCTTTCTTCAAACAACCACGGCTCGATGCCCGACGCTTCGGTGGCCATGTCACGCAGCAGGCGCGTCGGCACCAGTTGCCGAGGGCGTCCGCCGGACAGGAAATACACGGCCCAGGCCGCATCTTCCGGCGCCGCGTCGCGGAAGTAGGCTTGCAACGCCGCCAGCTTGGCGTTGCTGGACGTGGTGGCGTCGAGGTTGGCGTACAACTCGGCAAAGGCCTTCATGCGCTGGCCTCTTCTTCGTCGTCACCGTATTCAGTGGTGAAGCCCTGGGCATCCAGGCCTTTTTCCCGCAGATGGCGCACCAATACGCCGACAGACCCATGGGTGACCATCACCCGCTCGGCGCCGGTTTGCTCGATGGCCCACAACAGGCCGGGCCAATCGGCGTGGTCCGACAGCACAAACCCCCGGTCCACGCCGCGCCGCCGTCGGGTGCCGCGTAGACGCATCCAGCCGCTGGCGAACGCGTCGCTGTAGTCGCCGAAGCGCTTGATCCAACTGCTGCCGCCGGCCGAAGGTGGGGCGATGATCAAGGACTGGCGCAGCAGCGGGTCGGTCTTCTTGAAGTCACCGGCGTAAAGGGTTTCGGGGATGTAGATGCCGGCCTCGCGGTACACCCGGTTCAACGGTTCGACCGCGCCATGGCTGAGGATCGGGCCGATGCTGGCGTCGATGCCATGCAGGATGCGCTGGGCCTTGCCGAAGGAATAACAGAACAACACGCTGGCCTTGCCGGCGGCGATATTCGCCTGCCACCAGTCGTTGATCCCGGCGAAGATCTGCGCCTGGGGCTGCCAGCGGTAGATCGGCAGGCCGAAGGTGGATTCGGTGATAAAGGTGTGGCAGCGCACCGGCTCGAAGGGCGCGCAGGTGCCGTCGGGTTCGACTTTGTAGTCGCCGGACGCGACCCAGACTTCGCCCCGATATTCCAGGCGCACCTGGGCCGACCCCAATACATGCCCGGCCGGATGAAAACTTAAGGTGACGCCGTGGTGCACCAGTTGCTCGCCGTAGGCCAGGGTTTGCAGGTTGATGTCCTGGCCCAGGCGTGAACGCAGAATGCCTTCGCCAGGGGCGGCGGCCAAATAGTGCTGGTTGCCGGTGCGGGCGTGGTCGCCATGGGCATGGGTGATGACCGAGCGTTCGACCGGGCGCCAGGGGTCGATGTAGAAATCTCCGGCGGGGCAGTAGAGGCCTTCGGGGCGGGCGATGACAAGGTCCATGGGCGTGCCGGGGGCGATGGGCTTATCAGGTAGGAGGCGGGCGGGCGAGCAGAAGTTCGATTAACTATTGTAGTGAGCGGGCTTG
>NZ_JACARN010000166.1:0-356 GCF_013386605.1 Pseudomonas sp. IPO3749
CACCTGGCCCTGGCTGACCTCGAAAAACCGTGCGACCAACCGCAACAGCGTGGTCTTGCCCGAAACGGAAGCCCCCACCAGCGCGGTCATGCTGCCGGGCTCAATACGCAGGTTCACCCCGCGCAGCACGTCCCGCGAACCGGCCGCGTGGCGAAAGCTCACATCGAACAGTTCCACCGAGGCATCCCGTGGAGATTGCGGCGCGCTCGGCACCTTCAGGGGCGACGCGGCCAATATCTCGCGCACCGCCTCAAGCTGCACCCCGGCACCGCGCAACGTTTCGCCATAGCCGGCCACCTCCAGCAACGGGTCAATGAAGCGGCCGACCAGCAACAGCGACACCATCACTGCAATCA
>NZ_JACARN010000167.1:0-415 GCF_013386605.1 Pseudomonas sp. IPO3749
CCTCCACCCCTCAACCATCCCCCCCTGCTCCCGCTGATTCCCCGCCGCATCCAACGCCGGATCCTCAGCCAGCACCAACCGCACAACCCCGTTAAATCGCGCACCCGGCCGATACCGCGTGCGCAACGCCGCCGCATAAGTCCGCGCCGGCCCATCCATCGCATCCACAGCCGACCGCCCCGGCAACAGACCAACGCCGACCATCCCTGCATGCAACTGCCGCCGCTGCGCCACCTCATCACTCCCGGCAAAATTCTCCAGATCTATCCCCAGCGATTGCCCCGCCGACAACTGCATCGCCTCAATCAACCGCATCAACGCCGCCGTCGTCGTATAAGGCCTAACGGCGCGCTCCGGAGACTCACTGTCAATCACCGTCAACGAAGCCACCTCCCGCCCCTCCGCCTGCAACCGC
>NZ_JACARN010000168.1:0-325 GCF_013386605.1 Pseudomonas sp. IPO3749
CGTAAGCTTTGATGATATCGTTGAAGCTTTCTGTTTTCCATTTGTTGATGAATTCATCGCTCAGCTCACAGTTTACGGTTACCTTTATCGTATAACTTCTGACATTGTGCCCCTTCACCTGGAAAGATACATTTCCGGTTACATTCAGACCCCATGATCCGTCATCAAAATTCAGGTCTCCACCACGCTCAGAACGGCCAATCATGTCTCCTTTTAAATTGGAGAAAAGAACTTCAGAATAACGGGATCCTGACCAGCCTCCACCTCTGTTTCTGGTAGATCTGCAAGCGAAAGCTGCATTTTTTCCGGCATAGTTGTCCGGGAT